>NZ_JBFTQB010000115.1:0-18291 GCF_056398785.1 Paenibacillus sp. 01T422
TACTTGATCTGATCCGTGTGGCTTGTTATATCAAAGATGTGGACAAAGGTCTTGAGCTTGTTCAAAAGTTCAACGACATGGGCTATGAAACATCCCTGAACATCATGGCACTTTCCCACGTAATGGAAAATGAACTAATTGAAGCATTCGAAGAAATTAACAAAAGCCCCGTTGACGTTGTCTACATTGTAGACTCCTACGGCAGCATGGCTCCTAAGGATATTGATTACCTGGTAACGAAATTCCAACGTCTGCTTCCTGAGAAAGAGCTTGGCTTGCACATGCATAACAACATGCAGCTTGCTTTCGCTAACACAATTACTGGCGCAGCCAGCGGCGTAACTTTCTTGGATTCCTCCGTGTACGGCATGGGCCGCGCAGCAGGAAATTGTACGACTGAATTGCTGCTCAGCCATTTGAAAGGCGCGCGCTACGATATTCGTCCAGTGCTCGAAATCATTGAAAAACACATGATCACGATGCGTGAGAAATGGGATTGGGGCTACCTCATTCCTTACATGATCGTAGGTGCGCTCGATGAGCACCCGCGCACAGCCATGGCGCAACTTAGCTCTAAGGAAAGAAATAACTTCGTCGATTTCTATGACCGTTTGACGTCCGTTGAGACCGTGCCTATTACTCACAAAGGCTAATTCGTTCGCCTAAAGAAACCCCTTGTCAACTTATTCGTAAGGCATTGCCTTCGGATGAGCAACAAGGGGTTTTTCGTATGGCTACGAACCGGGTTATTTGATGATTTTGGCTGACACAACGTAATCTTCGGCATATTCCCGATCAATAAGGAAGGTGAATTCCTCTTCCACCCGTCGAACATTCCCTCTTTTACGGAACACCTCGATATATTCACTGTCAATAAGCTGTGTGCAATCCTCATCCGTATAAATTAGGCCGCCATCCAAACGTTTGATCGCTTCAACCATCGCTTCGCGCGATTTTAACCCACCCTCAATTTGAACATAAACTCTTCCAGTCGCATCTTGATCCTGCAGTAAAATTACGACTTTCTGTATAGCCCTGGTACACGTTTTTTTATCCGGTGATATGCTCATCTACTCGGCTCCTTTATCAGTATTCTCTGTGCTAGTTTATGTCACGAAGGTTAAACGCGGACTAGGCTAATGAACACTCAATGCAAGACTGGGCAGCGGGGACATGTGAGTACTCATGTATGTAAAAGCGCCTTACCTGAGAAACTAAGACGATGAATCGATGCCGCTGTTCTGGCGGAGCTGGGAGTGAATATTTTTCCGAATGAGCCGCATATTGCTGATCGAGGACGAAGAACGCATCGCTCGCGTACTGAAGCTGGAGCTTGAGCATGAGGGTTATGAAGTACATACGAAGTCAGACGGGCGCGCAGGACTGGATGCTGCCTTGTCTGAGACCGAGTGGGATCTTATTCTGCTGGACGTAATGCTGCCGGAACTAAGCGGCCTAGAAGTACTGCGCCGTATACGTCAGGTTAATGCTACACTGCCTATTATCCTGCTGACCGCCAGGGATGCTGTCTCCGACAGGGTCAGTGGGCTAGATCAAGGCGCTAATGATTATGTGACGAAACCATTTGCCACAGTTGAACTGTTGGCACGCATTCGCAGCTTGCTTCGGCAGCGAAATCTACAGGACCAACCAGCCGAGCAGCCTCATTTGCTGAAAATTGATGAGTTAACTATGGACTTGAAAAGCAGATCCGTAGCCCGTGAGGGAACCACTATTGAGCTAACGCCAACGGAGTTTGAGTTATTGCGTTTTCTAATTCAACATCAAGATGAGGTCATGACGAGGGAACAGATTATTTCTGAAGTATGGGGCTATGATTTTGTGGGGGATACGAACGTCGTTGACGTCTATATTCGTTATCTTCGGCAAAAAGTGGATAAACCATTTTCATCCAAGCTTATACAAACGATCCGCGGAATCGGTTATTTGATCAAAGTTGATTCGGCGCAAGCACCCAAAGAAACAGAGGAATCATCAGGTGCTGCCCCCAAAGAGAAACCCTTATGAGTCTTAAACTGAAAATTACCCTGGGCGTTACCGTCGGTCTTATGCTGATCCTTTTTATCAGCTTTACCTTTGCTTACTATATGTTCATTCGGGTTACCACCAAAGGCGAAGCCGATTTACTCAAAGAGAAGGCGAAAACACTGCTGCTGAAAGATCTGGCCAATCATCCTGAGTATTGGCGGGACAATTCCCAAATGGAAGAGCTCCTCATCCCCCAGGAAATGCTGCGATATATTGGACCGGATTCCAAGGTTATTTATCAAATCTTTTCCGATGAGACGCTAATTCGCTACCCCGTCAACTATGTGAACAAGGATACCGTAACCGTAGAAACGGCTTCAGATGGCATCTATGTCTTTGTGAAAATGCCTGTTTTTAAAGAAGGTCATCAGATTGCCACTCTCGAAATCGGCCGCAGCCTGCGTAGATTGGGTGAATATGCGGACATGCTTATCTCTGTCCTCCTCTTGACCTCAACAGGAACGCTGATTCTCGCTCTTATCGGGGGTTATTTCTATACGAGCGTCCTCTTCCGTCCTCTTCAAGACTTCGTAGGCACGATGCAGAACATTGAGCAGAGCGGCTCCTTCCGGCATATCAACCTGCCAGCGAAGGCGACGAACGATGAGCTGGTGATACTTGGCGCGACATTCAACCGAATGATCGACAGGCTGCAGGATATGTTTCAAAAGCAGGAACAGTTTCTTGCAGATGCTTCCCACGAGCTGCGTACACCGCTGACCATCATTGAGAGCTACGCGAGTTTACTAAGAAGATGGGCTTTCCATGACGAAAAGCTGCGGGAAGAAGCGCTCGAAGCGATCATCTCCGAATCCGCTCAGTTGAAGCAGCTTACTCAAAACCTGCTTTCTCTCACGGATGTCGTCCGGGAAAACTGTGAGCAGGATGTCGATTTCGACCTACTTCCTCTCGCCCGTCAAACCGCGGCTTCCCTTCGCATCACTTCCGGGAGAGAAATTAAAGTGGAGCTCGCTTCGGAGCGGCAAGAGCTTCTTATGACAGGTGACTCCTATAAAATTAAGCAGCTGCTTATCATCCTGTTAGATAATGCCCTGAAATACAGCCAGCAAATGATCATCATGCACATCAATCTCACCGAAGATAATTGGGTCATTCTTAAAGTCATCGATCAGGGCATTGGCATCCCTGAAAGCGATATTCCCCACCTCTTTGACAGGTTCTATCGCAGTGATAAAGCGAGGAATCGCAAGCAAGGCGGYGTGGGTCTGGGACTGGCCATAGCCCTGCATATCGTCCAGAAACATAAAGGCACTATTGAGCTTCAGAGCCGTTTGGGAGAAGGGACTACGGTGATTGTGAAATTACCGGTATCGTGTCAATAAGAATATTTTAATAGGATTTTCAGCATTCTCTCAGAAAGCGAAGGAAAGCCAGTAATAGCATGGTGAAAGGGCTTACATGGTAAATTATAGGTTAAATTTCATCTGCTATACTTGGGACATGTCAAACGTAACAGACATAACGTCACTCAATAGATGAGTCTGGTGAAGCAATATCAAACAACTCAATTCTAGGAGGCTACCATGATGAATAAGAAAACCAACTGGTACAAGAAATTAGTCGTTACGGCGTTGACAGTTTCCATTGGACTCTCCGCGGGAATGATATCCGTACCTCATCAAGCTGACGCAGCCACAGCTTCAACAACTGCAACCTCCATCACGGCAACCTCCCGTGGCAGCAGCGTCATCAGCATTGGTCGGAACTACTTGGGAACGCCTTACCTATTCGGTTCAAGATCAGGTCAAACGAACACATTCGATTGCTCGTCCTTTACGCAATATGTATTCAGTCGCGTAGGCGTCAACCTGCCGCGTACATCTAAGAATCAGGCCCACGTGGGCAGCTATGTATCCAGAAGCAACCTTCGCGCTGGTGATCTGGTGTTTTTCTCCAATCCGGGCAAACCAGGCGTCATTAACCATGTTGCGATCTACATGGGCAACGGGAACCTCCTGCAAACTTACGGGGCTGGCGGTGTACGTATAACGAACATTCATAGCGGGACTTGGTCATCCCGTTACATGACAGCTCGCCGCGTGTTGTAAGATTCAAACTAAAGGCTAGAATGAAAAATCAGACCCTGTAGTTCCCCAGGAACCAAAAAAGCTACCCATTCAACTCTAGCGCCCCGCAGTTCCCCAGCGCATACTATTTTGTACAATAACCGTTCTTTCGTAAGATGGCGGATACCTGAGATACACCGCCACCACTTACGATAGGAACGGTTTTTTGTGTGTTCGGTTTCGTCTCTGCTAATAACGAATATAGGCTTCCGTATAGTTCTCCTTCAAGCCTCTTTTACGCACTTTTATCTGTAGTAAACGCTGCTTGTAACTAACTCTCGCCGATCTTGGAAGCACAAGCGTCGGAAATTTGATAATTCGACCCTTCCCGCTGGTGAATCCGGTCAGCTTCAACTGATTCGATTTTAAGAACACTCGAAGAGCCCTTGGATCTTCACCTTTGGCAATTTTCACTTTGATAATGACATGTTCATGCGTTTCGAAGATTTCTGCACCTGACGGTCCTTGCCCAGAAATGCTTGCATCCATGCCCGGCATTGCTTTTTTCAGCATGTCCTGTACATATCCCTCAACCCACGTCATATTATCTAGAAAGGTCTGCCCTTTTTCAGCGAAAGGCAGCTTTTGCCCGRGAAACTTCTCTACATGATCCCATTTCAGCCAAGGATGGCGATTATTAAACCCGCTCATGCCTATCACCTCGTTTTCCCTTGCAGTATATGTGCCTATGCCCTGATGTGACACCAATCTGAAAAACAGATCACCTCTAGGCGAATACCCTCATATACTGAAGGTGTGAGAAGCCTGAGGTCAGGGAGGCCGAATATGCCGTCTATTGTAGGAAACGTGAAAATCATCAGCGTTGGTTCTAGTTCAGTTGTCCACTTCGGCGATACCTTTATCATCGCGCCTACCAGTTCTTCCAAAACATTCGCAGGAGCAGGCTCCTTTAATACGGGTGATTTCCCTCGTGTCTATAATGCATACAGCACTACAATTACTAATGATTCGGATCTCATCGAAGCGAACGCCACCAGCGGAGTAATCGTCTAGAATGAGCGATGTCAAACACAGCGAGGTGTTCCTCCATGAACATGATCATTCACCAAACCATCATGATCCAGCAGCTGAAAGTGAACTCCGTTGCCAACTCCTCCGTGCTTCAAATCGGCACCGCAGGTTCTATCCGTTCCTTATCAAACCTGTATAATACAGGTGGTTTTGTTGAGCCTACGCCAGAGCTTGGTTCAAGTGAAGTGAATCCCGTTTCCCTCGTTCGTTTGCCGCCGCCTACCTGATCGCCGCGATGAAATGACCCTCATGCTTGTCATGAAAGGTTTCTACTGAACTCGGAAGGAGGTGCCATAAATGCATAACTCAATCACGTGGCAACAATGGGCCCAGCAGCTTTCTGCCTATATTGAAATGCAGAAGCAGCGTATCGATAAGTTGGAAGAAACCGTCACGAAACTGCAATCCGACCTCGATGCTGTAAAGGTTCAAAAACGATTCCATATCGATAAAATCGAATACAATTTCGACCAGCTGAAAGTTGAAAAACTGGACGGAACCTTGACCATAGGCATCAGCCCGAGCTCACTAGATAACGTCGACGACTTCACAGTCAATGGCGCCTCAGTAGGCAAGGATGCTGGGCAAAATCAAAATCCTTTTTCCCAGGGACAAGAAACGGGGCAGGGGCAGGACCAAAGCCAGGGGCAAGGTCAGGCGCAAAGTCAGGGGCAAGAATTCGGGATTGGACCTATGCAGACCAATAATATGAGAAAACAGCAAGGCGCTGAAGGGCAAGCCCATTCAGGAGCTGCGATGCAGCAGGATGTTTCGAAAGGCATTGCGCATTATCTGCAATATGGGCTCCAGTCTGATATGCTCAATCTGGAAAATAAATACCAGTATCATTTGGACGAAGACTACAAAGACCTTATCGTGGAGGATATTCGCAAGCAATTGGATGCTCGCATCCAGCATTATGTCAATCAATACCGCGGCGTAGGATTTAAAGAACCGATGGAAGCTGTCACAACCAGCATTATTGATAAAACAAAACAAGACATTATCAGCGCAGTTGAAAGCTACATATCCAGTCTGCCAAGAAATGAGGGCTAATTATGATGAACTTACATGTGGAAAACAAGCAACTTTTCGTAGGTGATGTACGCATCGTCGGTGTATCCAGCTCCTCCGTCTTTCTCATCGGCGATACGGAAGTCATCTCCTTGTCATCGATGTTCGACACCCCCCCGGAATCCGTAATCATCTCGCCATTCGTCCCCCTCCCGTCTGAGGTATAAAAGATGGCGCGCCTCTCCATTGTCGGCTACGTCTATGTGATTGAAATTGACGCAAGCAGTGTCATGCAGGTCGGAGACAATGTCACCACCACGCTGGATACCAACGTCTTTGCGGTGCAGCGTGAAGTTCCGATATATTACGGGAATGAAGGCAGCTTCAAGGCCTATCCCTTCTATCAGCGTCCTATTCCCACACCGCAACCGCCAGAGCCATTTACAATGTGTGTGGATAACTTAGGCTCCTATATTCGGGTGCGAGGCATCAAAGTTCTTGGGGTTGGTTCGACCTCTGTGCTCCAGATTGGCAGCAATCGTCTGATCGGAAGCGAAGCCCGAATCAAAAACATCCGTCAATTCGTTACCGACAGGCCCGGTCCCCATAAGCAAACAACCTTTATCAAGCTGGGCACCGAGGACGTCATCGGCGACGTCCTGCCCGCTATCAAGCCGCCGCCTGGCTTGTAGAGATACAAACCCAAAGAACCGCCCCCACCCTAATCGGTGGAAGCGGTTCTTTGGTGTGGCTCACTTCGTGAGCAGCGGCTGCGCGCGGCTTAGCAGCGCAGCCATCTCCGCGCGCGTCAAGGACGCGCTAGGGTGGAACGTGCCGTTCGCGTAGCCGTCGACAAGGCCATTGCTGCTCATCGCAGCAATGGCCTCCGCCGACCAGCTGCCTGCCGGCACGTCAGAGAAGCTCTTCGCAGCGGCCGAGCCGCCCTGCGAAGTCAAGTGCAAGGCGCGGGAGAGCAGCATGCTCATCTCTTCCCGCGTAATGATCTGATCCGGTGCGAAGCGCTCGGCGCTGATCCCTTGGATCAGCCCGCTGCTCTTCGCGATCCGGATATCCTGCGAGGCCCAGTGGCTCGCAGGCACATCCGTGAACGAGGCGCTGCTGGCAGCCTCGCCTTGCAAGCCGAGCGCGCGCACGATGATCGTCGCGGCTTCTGCTCTTGTGAGCGCCGCGTCGGGCGCGAACTTGTCTGCGGCGGTGCCTAGCATCCAACCGCTGTTCGCAGCGGCGAGCACGGCCTCTTTGGCCCAGTGCTGCTGCACGTCTGTGAAATAGAAGCCGTCCGCCCACAAACCATAATAATCCCAGGTATCGGCTGTCTCCTGATTCAAGCTCCAGCTTCCGGTACCTTTCAAATTATACTTGCTAACCAGCTTCAGCTTCGCTTTCAACGATTGTTCGTTCTCAAACCAAACCGTGTAATCGCCTGGCTCTAGGTTGTTGCCGTTGATGCTGAACGGTTCATCCGTTGGATGAATTGTAAAAGAAGCAACAGGAGACTGGCTGGCGGTATCAAAACGAACCGTCCCCCCATACTTTTGGGTAATTTTGCTAAGGGTTTGAGCGGACACACCTGCTCCGTTATCAGCTGTGTTTTGATTCCAGTACCTTCCGTAGAACGGTATCCCCAGTACAATTTTATCCGCAGACGCCTGTGAAATCGCATATTGAATCGACTTCTCTACAAAGGGCAAACTAGCTACAGGTCCAGGTGTCGGATCGCCAGGATAGCTTTCGTCGTAAGCCATGACCATTAAATAATCACTAACGGCGGCTAAAGCCTTATAATCATACAGACCTGTCCATCCCTGTGTTGTGCCCGTTGGATTAGCAGGATCGCTTTTTCTCCAAGTGACCGATCAAAGTCATTGCTGAGAAAAGGAACCACCCGTTTTCCCCTCTGATGCATGTCCGCAATAAACGAAGCTAGCAAGGAATCTGATAATTCCAAGCCGCCGTCTGTGTTGATATGAAAATAGCTAGGAGCAACAACATCGAGAGTTTGTCCACTTTTATCCACTTGAGACGTATACGAAGTCGGATTTCCAAAATACATATAGGACATATTGAATTTCCCCTGCGCCGAACTAGCTTGGGCCAGAGCATTATGAGGTCCCGAGCTTGTTGCTATCGTCAGTATTCCCGCTGCTGCTAGTGCAACAACGAATTTACGCCATCGCTTGTTTCCCGGCATCTACACTCATTCCCTTCTCTAGCATTCTCTGAAATCTTCCTTACTCTATCATCTTAGAATGCGCATTAAATCGCTAGTTGTAAATATTGGTGGATGCAAAAAAACCGCTATACAGCGGGCATTGAACCCCTATAGCGGTTAATAGAAAATGGTCTATGTATCTATCGTTTGTTGATAAAATTGAAAGTGGTTTCGCCCTTTGCCTTTCACTTGATAGAGAGCTATATCCACTTCTTTCATCATATCCGATGCCTCCATCGTATCGGAGTTATACATCGTAATTCCCATACTGACGGTAGCTCTAAACAGATGGCCTTGAACATCCCATGGCTGATCCACGCAATGCAGGATTCGCTTAGCCACGCTATCCATATGCTCCTCGCAATCTACGGACGGCAGCAGAATCGTGAACTCGTCCCCGCCCATCCGCGCAAACAAATCGACCTCGCGAAGGCAACCTTGGATGCGATGAGCAAAATCCTGCAAAAAAGCGTCGCCCACATCATGCCCCATCGTGTCATTGATCATTTTGAAATCATCGATATCTACATATAAAAGCCCAAAAGGTCTATTCGTACGTTTCGCCTGTAGAAACATTTGCTGCAATTGCTCCTTGAACAATCGCCGATTAGGCAAGCCCGTCAATGGATCATCGAAAGCCATGGCAATTAACCGGCTCTCATGATTTTTGCACAGCGTAATATCGTTAAGGACAAAACAAATCTCCGTGAGATTTCCTTCCTCATTGTATATCGGCATCGCGGTACATTCAAACCAGTTGAAGCTCTCACTGGTCCCTTTCATCCGAAACTCCAGCTTACTGCTGCTGCTCGTCTGCAAGGTTTTGATAAACATTTTATGTATATCCATCCGGTATTCGGAATCTATAAAGTCTACAATTTGCCCAAAATCCTCAGGGATAATGCCGATCACGGGGTTAAAACTCTTGGAAGCATAGGCTAAATTTCCATGAACATCGAAAATACAAAACAGATCCCAAGCCTGCTCAATGAATTGGCGTACGAAGTTATCCTTCTGCAACCATGGATGTGTGACGGGATTCAAACCAGCCGAATGACTCATTACTTTCGTCGCCCCCTTCTCTATTCATGCATAGAGACAAGGGTAGATTAGCATGGGAACATAAAGATTTCATAAAGGTCACCTAAAATTTGCGTCAAATAGAGCAGGTCTCCGCCCATATTCTTCCTTTTTCGCTATAAACCGAGACTAGCAATAGGGCAAAGTACCCTCTTTCTACTAGAAACCGCACCAAATCTCATGATTTGTCAATAAAAGGATAGAAATTTTTGGGAGAATCGTTCTATAATGAAGGTAATATTTGTGAGCGGGATCTCCGCTCCCATCATGAGCCGTTCCGTTATCGAGGAGGATTTCTAGTATGGCAGGAGAAACAATTTTAGTCGTGGATGATGAACAAGAAATTGTCCAACTAATCCAACTCTATCTAGCAAGAGAAGGATACAAAGTTATCAGTGCCAACAATGGACAAGATGTTTTTGAGATCGTCAAAGAATACAAGCCCGATCTTATTGTTCTGGACATACTGCTGCCAGGACTTGATGGCATAGAAGTTTGCCGACAGCTCCGCAAAACCAGCAATACGCCAATTCTGTTCATCTCCTGCAAAAGCGAGGATATCGATATCATTCTCGGACTCAGCATGGGTGGCGATGATTATATGACGAAACCTTTCAGCCCTAGTCAACTTGTAGCAAGGGTGAAGGCCCTTCTACGTCGAAATTCGATCCGCGAACAGCATCAGGATGACCCACAGTTGGTAAAGTTTCCTGGTCTTGAGATTGATCTAGTTAGCCACATCGTCCGAGTGAATGGGCAGACCATCTCACTATCCGCCAAAGAATTTGATTTGCTTTCCCTTATGGCCAAGACGCCTAACCGAGTTTACAAAATAGAGCACTTATTTGAGCTTATCTGGAGCCTCGATAGTATGGGCGACCCGCGAACGCTCATTGTACATATCAGCAATCTGCGCAAGAAAATTGAAGTCAATCCAGCTGACCCTCGATACATTATTACGGTACGCGGTGTCGGCTACAAATTCAACGGTTCTGCAGTCTAGAACAATCGCTCCCACCAAGCGGAGAAATGATTCTGCAAAGGCACAGCGGCTGCCGCTATAACAAGTGCCGGAAGCATATTGGCGACATTTATTTTTCTAATTTGAAGAATGTTGATGCCTACGCCAATAACCAGAATGCCGCCAACGGCTGTAATTTGAATGATCATCGCGTCCAGTGACGCTTGGCTAAATGCCATGGCAATCAAAGTTGCGGCCAAAGCAATCGTTCCCTGCATGATGAAAACGGATACGGCTGAGAAGATCACGCCTACGCCTAAAGTCGAAGCGAAAATAATTGATAGGAATCCGTCCAGCAATGATTTCGTGTACAAAATATCATGATTATGCCGCAAGCCGCTGTCCAGCGGACCCAGAATCGCCATAGCTCCAATGCAGTAGATCAGCGTACAAGTCACGAAGCCTTCTGAGACGCTGCCGTGATGCTGTGAAGAGCTTTTGCGCATTTGGGCCTGCAACCAGTCACCAAGCTGACCTAGCCGGTATTCGATGCGGAGCAGCTCTCCCAGAATGCCTCCGATGACGACRCTCAAAATAACAAGTACAATTTGACTCGATTTCAGCGCCATAGTAATCCCCAGCACAGTAATTGCGAGCCCTAGGCCCTGCATGACTGTGCTTTTTATGCCTTCCGAGATACGCGGCAGAAGCAGCCCCAATAATCCCCCAATGATAATGGCGGCAGCATTCACGATCGTTCCCCATAATGCCATTCTGTTCATTTCCTTTCTGCCTGACAAAAGTATGTATTCCGTATATGACAACCTTATCATTCTACATGATTCTATTCATAATTTCCTCCATGCTTGGAAATGGTATGGATAAGCAACAGGAAAGGAGGAATACGGCATGGCTAAAGACAAAACAATGGAACCAATGACAGGAGATATTGTGGAGACAGACGGTATTTATGCCAATGAGGCAGGGCAAGAAGTTACCCTCAAACGCGGTGATGAATTTCCTGCGGACCTTGTGCTAGGCAGGACGACATGGGAGTTGCAGGGCTTCGCGGAAGAAGCCGAGATTGACCACGATCAAACGGAGCTTAATCCTATGCGCAAGCGCGCTGATAATCGAACCTAATCTTAGAACCGGGCTGCTGGGATGCAGCTCGGTTTTTTGTTTCAATATGGTATACTAAGGGGATGATATTAAGCGCTGGGGGAACAAGTATGAACGGGAAACGAATAATTATTGTAACTGGCGGTACGCTTGGCGATTGGGCTCTGAGTGTCATTCAAGAGGACGATGTGCTAGTCGGCTCTGACCGCGGTGCTTTGTATTTGATACAGCATGGCTATAAGCCTCATATTTCACTAGGCGATTTCGATTCGGTAACAGCTGAAGAGTTAAGCCTTATTCGTTCTTCAAGCGTTTCGTTTATCGAATGCGATCCTGTACATAAAGATTTGACCGATACAGAAATGGCCTTCAATTGGGCTCTTGCTGAGCAGCCTGAACAGATCATCCTACTGGGCGCCCTGGGCACTCGCTTCGACCATTCGTTAGCTAATGTGCATTTACTTCGCAAAGGAACTGAGCTGGGTATTGCCTGCTCTATTATCGATGCCAATAACCAGATTATTGTTATGAATCAAACGACTCGCATTGAACGCGGAAGATATTCGCATATTTCTTTGCTTCCACTCAGTCTACAAGTTACAGGTATTACGCTCCACGGCTTCGCGTATCCACTTCATGAAGCGACGCTAGAAATCGGCCAATCCCTTGGGATTAGTAATATACTCAAGGAACCAGAAGGTCTAATCAAGCTTCAAACAGGCCTCCTCCTGGTTATTCAAAGCAAAGATTAACAATGCTCCGTAGGTATAATTCTTCCAACCATTGCTTACAAATAGAGTAATAGAATATTCCTCTAGAAATGGTTGGTGTGCCTATGAGCTTTCGAAGAAAGAGAATCCTGTCGTATTCGTTATTTATCGGGATTTTCACGATATTGCTGCTGCTCCTAGTCAGTTGCCTTCCCGCCGCGGACTACGGGACTGAGGAGGCAGCTAATGCAGCGGCTTCCTATACGAATGAGGCTGCTGCCGATGTGCTGCCTGAGCTCCCCGCTCTACAAGCGGACGAGCCCCAAGTAGAAGCCGAACCAGTTACAGTGTCCGATGTGCTGCCTGATGCAGCACCAAGTGCTGTGCCTGGCGCTGCACTCGAGCAAGATTCCAACGTAGGGAATACGCTGTTTCTTCCACTCGCCGTGGACATGAAACCGGCTCCCCCCTCCGTTACCACGAACACGTATGTCCCCATCGTTCCGCAAAAGAACACGGGCAAACCTTCGTCCAAAGTCAGCATCCCCGTGCTCAATTACCACAGTGTAGCGATAGATCCAGGGAATATTGTCGTCATAACCCCGGATAAGCTGGCAGAGCAAATGGCGTATTTGCACGATCATGGATACACACCGCTCTCGCTCGAGGCATTCATACGTCTCCTGGAAGGAGATAATTCCGAGAAAGCTCCAGAGAAGCCGGTGCTGCTGACATTTGATGACGGCTACATCGATAATTATGAGCAGGCTATGCCGATTCTGGCTAAATACGGGTTTCCTGCCACTCTTTTTGTTTCTCCTGGCATGACGGGGCAGGACGGCTATCTCAATTGGGAGCAAATTAAGAAGATGCAGGCAGGAGGCTGGGATATTCAGCCGCATGGCATGTCGCATCCCCACCTGCCCAAGTTGACCGCGGATGAGCAAGCTTACGAAATCGTGGAAGCCAGAAAGCAAATTGAGGAGCATCTGGGAACGAAAGCCGATGTCTTTTGCTACCCGTATGGCGAACGTAACAAAACGACGCTTAAGCTTCTTAAGCAGCACGGATTTCGATATGCTTTTACAATCGATCAAGGATTTGCAAGTAAGGAACAGTCCCCTTTCCTGCTTAAACGGCTTTTTATTAATGGCGAGGAAGATTTGCAAGCCTTCGAAGCCCAGCTCCTTAAGTTCAAATAAGGGGCTTTTTACTTGTAGAAATATGGTTCTAAATATCTATTTTTATAGTATAATATGCCTATAAATCAAGAGGAGCATCTCCATGTCGCAACCAAATAAACGCTCCAGTTTCAGGCTGCATCTCCAGATACCCTTAACCGCCCTATTCAAGATTATAGGGATCAAGAATAAAGCTGCCGACACGAAACATTCCAAAATTATGATAAGGGATATCAGCGCAGGCGGCATTCGTATGCACACACCATTGAATCTTCCTACCGAGATGAGCTTGCTATTGGAATTTACTTTTCATCTGTTTCATCAGGAAATGAAGATACTAGGGATCATTAAACGAAAAACGATGCTGAAACCATCCCTTTATGAATACGGGATTGAATTCAGCATCGCAGATCCGACTATCGAACAGCAGTTGACTAGTCACCTGATTCTGTTAGGTTCTCGCTTAAGGCACTCCAACGTACTGGCAAGTTGCAGCTTCTGTTCCGATGAGGATGTGGAAGATATTTATTCGATGACTTATGACATTACATAGCAGCAGTCAGCGCCTGCACGAACTGCTCCAAATAGCGCTGATCGAGTTCATCAAAACGGTTTAAGCTCGGGCTATCGATATCCAGCACACCAATTAACTCATCCCCGCGAACGATTGGAATGACAATTTCCGATTTTGAAGCGGCATCGCAGGCGATATGGCCCGGGAACGCATGAACGTCCGGTACAAGCACCGTTTCCCGAAGCTGAGCGGACGTGCCGCAAACTCCCTTGCCTAGCGGAATCCGCACGCATGCCGGCAATCCCTGGAAAGGCCCCAGAACGAGCTCTTCCTTCTCTTGCGTCTTGTCCACCAGGTAGAAACCTACCCAATTCACATCTGTCAAAAACTGTCCGAGCAGCGATGCCGCATTCGCCAAATTGGCAATTCGGTTCGGTTCATCATATATCAATGCTTTAACCTGCTGAATCAGCAAGGTATAATTCTCTTCTCTTGTTCCTTCATAACCTGACTTTGCAAACATCAGCAATCATCCTTCTTCCCCTTAACATGCTTACTCCCTCATCATACCAAAAAGTGCACATTTCCGCCAAAGGATAAGATTTACTCCATCAGCTTCTTCGTGGGTAGCTGAGTGTGAGATCGTAAATAAAGGGTCCTAGTTAAAATGAAAAGCCGCTCCCTCACCTTCATCGGACCACTCCCTGGGATCGGTCAACTGAGCGGGGCGATTGGTTGTGTAGTTATGTAGCTATTCACTTATACACTTATATACTTATACACCTATACACTTATTTACTTATACACTTATTTACTTATACACTTGCGCTTAACGCCGATTACTCCTGCTATTTTCTGCGTTTTCTCCACTTTTACCCAATTAACTGGACTTTCTACCGCTAACTTTACCCAAACCACGCAATTCAGGCTAGCTACCGACGATTTAGCTGGAGTTTCTACCGCTATTTCATTTTCTGCCACCAAGCAGCGTAGATTAACGATAGGTTATACCGCTATTCCTTCCCTGCCACTAAGCAGCACAGATCAACGGTGGATTATACAGCTATTCCTTCTCTGCCACCAAGCAGCGTAGATTAACGGTAGATTATACCACTATTCCTTCCCTACCACTACGCAGCACAGATCAACGGTGGATTATACAGCTATTCCTTCTCTGCCACCAAGCAGCACAGATCAACGGTGGATTGTACCGCAATTCCAAATGGGCACCTTAAATGGACAGTCCCAGTCCACTTCCTTGGCAAAATAGCAGACCGCTATTCCCCTAGCAGGCGGATAATGTGCCTTTTCAGGGAGGGGTCTATAGTACCCTCCAAAAACACAAAAGGACAGCCGGCAAGCTGCCAACTGTCCTTCATTTATTTCTGCCCGTAATACGCGTTAACTCCGTGTTTTCTCAAGAAGTGCCGATCCAGCAGCGTTTGATCCATAGCCGGGATCACCGGGTTCAACTGGAAGGTATGGTAAGCGATCTTCGCGACCTCTTCCAGCACGACCGCATTATGCACCGCATTATGCGGGTCCTTCCCCCAACTGAACGGAGCATGGCAGTTCACCAGTACACCCGGTACCATCGCCGGGTCAAGATCTTGGAGCGTCTCGATGATGACGTTACCCGTCTCCAGCTCGTAGGCTCCTTTGATCTCAGCCTCCGTCATGAGCCGAGTGCAGGGGACTTCCCCGTAGAAGTAATCCGCATGAGTTGTGCCCAGCGCAGGGATGCCTCTCCCGGCCTGCGCCCAGCTTGTCGCCCATGGCGAATGCGTGTGGACAATCCCGCCAATTGCCGGGAATGCGCGGTACAACGCCAAATGGGTCGGCGTATCTGACGAAGGCTTCAGTGTGCCTTCTACGATTCGGCCCTCGAGATCGACGACCACGAGATCTTCAGCCTTCAAGTCCTCATAAGGCACACCACTTGGCTTGATCACAACAAGCCCTTGATCCCGATCAATCCCACTGACATTGCCCCACGTAAATGTTACGAGCCGATATTTCGGCAAATCCAAATTTGCTTCCAGTACCGCTTGTTTCAAATTCTCCAGCACGTGTACTCAACACCTTCCGATATGAATGTACGTATAATGTACTATTATACACTTGTACGTACATGTTATCTAGATAGTGGTGATATAAAGTTTGAGGTGTACAACTTGTATGTACACCCCGTTCTTTTATGCCGTTAATGATTAAGCATGTATGATTGAAAAAATAATGGTTTTGCCATCCGGCTCAAGCCGCGTCTCCACGGAGAAGCTGCCAATTTGCTTCGTCGTTGTTTCCAATACGCCCTTCGCTGCAGCGCGCTCACACGCATCCGTGAAATGGCGGTAGAAGATATCCGCATCATATCCAAAAAGGAAATCCGTAAACTTACGAATGCTTTCCATATTGCGGGCTAGAGTTCCATCCTCAAGGCGAACCGTTACGCCATAAGTCATAAATTGAGGATCAAGCCACAGCGAAGCTTCATTGCTATTACGCACACCAGCCGTCGCCCCGTTCACCGCGAGCGCTTTGGCATCCGCATCCCGGAACAGGCGAAGCGTTGTTTCTTCCAAATCATAGTTCGTCCCCCGCAGCTTACCTGCGTCCTCCATAATGCTGTAGGCATCGAGCATACGCTGATCAGGGAATATCAGTTTTTTATAACTGCCATCCTTGGTTGGAACGACTTTGACGAATGCGTCTCCCTCGTTCTTCACACTGATCCTCTTGGACTTCGTCTGCAATCGAGTAATGATTTGCAAGGCCTCCGCACGGGTAACATCACGGCCCACACCAAAATACCCATTCGGGTATCCTTCCATAATCCCCTTCGTCATCGCTTCACCAATAAATTTCTGCTGTCTGGACGTTGCACTTTGCAGATCACCGAATTGGTACGCCGCTTTGAGGCTGTATACCTCATCTTCCAAATACTCGGTTTCCTTCAGCAAATAATACAAAATCTCGGCTACATCTTCGCGTTTTAGCTTCGCTTTATAATCCGTGAACTGTCCTTTACTAATGAAATGAAGATCGCTAGCCAAGTCCAGGTACGGCTTCGCCCAATATCCGACCGTACTTGGTTTAAACGTGAAGTCCCGGTAATCCTGCTTCAAAATGCTCTGATTGCCCGCGCTTAATGCTTGCAGAAAGCTTGTTTTCCAATTGCGTTCGCCATTCGGAAACTTGTCTGTAAAAGCAAGTAAAACGATTTTCACAAACTGGTCAGCCGTCACTGCATCATCTGGTCGAAACGTCCCATCCGGGAATCCGTCCAACAGCCCCTGCTGCGCCATCTGGGTAATCGTCTGCTCAGCCCAGTGCCCCCGTATGTCTGACAGACTAGCCGCTTCACTTCTTGTTTGTCCAACCCCTATGGTCATTACACAGCAAACCACTGCTATGGCTATCCATTTATTCAACTGCCCCATGTTAAGATTCTCCGCTTCTCTACAAAATTTTTGATACCAACTTGTACCATTCTCTAGAATAAGGCTTMTACTAACCTTTGAGAATAGCCTTAAAGCCTAGTAAGAGAGGCGTGCCAAGCCCTAGCAGGCTTGGGTCTATAGCCGCAGGGGCGGCTTTAATAAGTGAAGTAACTCCGTCTTTCTGCATATCAAAAAGGACCATATCGTCTACACACGTAGAAAATATAGTCCTACTATTCCAGCACTTAGCCTAATTTTCTGCCAGCGCCTACGGTTTTCATTGAATTATAATAACGCAGCCAATCAGTTATGTATAACATTTTCGTTAGGAAGTCCGGCGCGCTCCCCTGCAGGTAGGCATATTTCTCTTGCTGCAGCAGCTGATGCATCTCAAAGCTTTTCAGAAATACAGCTTTCACAAAGGCCTCTTCTGTTTGCGGCTTGTGAAGATCCGTCCCCCGAGAGAGCTCAATCTCCTCAAAAATCACGCCTCTATAGTAAGGATGCACATTGACCTGTCGCCCCATATCCACGTACGCAAGACCCGTATACTCAAAAGGCAGCCAAATTAAATTCGTCTTCTTATCTTCTAGTTTAACGGTATACACTAAGCCCAAATTCAAAGCAACTGGCTGAGGGTAATTGTTAATGACTCCGGAACGCAGGTGATCCATGACATGCTCAACGAAATTCATCGTGTTCTTCCTCTCCAAAGGACCTGATTTACATGCAGTATCCTTCCTACATATTGCGTGCTAATACCTTATATTGTCAAGGTTCCAATTCACATTCGCCCTATTATTTGCATAAAAAATACCAATAATTGTGATACTCATCCAAAGACATTTTGAAGTGAAGAGGACGGGTT
>NZ_JBFTQB010000116.1:0-10294 GCF_056398785.1 Paenibacillus sp. 01T422
TTAATTACAAGTAACCTATCTACTCAGATGCCCCGTTCCAAGTTGTGTTCCAGGTTGCGCTCCATTTAGGCGCGTTAGCAGCARTAGATGGAAAATCTACCGTTATTCCGCGCTGTTTGGTCGCAGGAAGCAGATTAACGGTGGAAACTACATCTAAATCAGCGGTAGCTACCCGAAATCTGCTCGATGTGCAGATATTAACAACAGAAACTGGAGCTAAATGCAAAATAGTCGATCAGCAGCGGAAAGTAGCAGCAGTAATCGGCGTTAATTACAAGTAACCTATCTACTCAGATGCCCCGTTCCAAGTTGTGTTCCAGGTTGTGCTCCATTTAGGCGCGTTAGCAGCAGTAGATGAAGAATCCACCGTTATTCCGCGCGGTTTGATCGCAGGATGATTTTGGAAAATCAAATTCGGGCACCCTACCCCTAACACGAATTACCTTCAGCCGTAGTTATGCATCTTAAATCTTAGTTATATCAACACCCTACAGGATTCAGGTACTCTTAGAGATGTAAACACAGTCATTTCTAAGTACATGGGAGGTCACATATTAGATGAAAAAATCATTCAAACAATGGATCGGCGTTGGCACCACAGCTGTTATGGCGGCAACGGTATTAGCAGGCTGCGGAAGCACAGCGAACACGGCACAGCCATCTACTCAGCCAAGCGCTGGCGCTGCTGCAACCGCTAACGCAAAGCCATACGCAGGCAAAACAATCTCGCTCGTAACGGCCAACCACCCTTGGGCAGATGCCATTAAGCCTCTGCTGCCGGATTTTGAGAAGGAAACAGGCATTAAGGTGAATGTCGAAAGCTTTTTCGAGGATCAGCTCACGCAAAAGCTGACGGTTCAGTTCACATCTGGCTCCGCAACGCCTGACGTTTTCATGTACCGCCCGCTCCAGGAGGGTAAGCTTTTCTACAAAAACGGTTGGGTTAATCCTTTGGATGAATACGCGCAAAAAGCGAAGGATTACGATTTCAACGATTTCTCCAAATCAGCCATCGGCTCCACGACGGTTGAGTCGAAGTTAGCGGGCATTCCGATTATTACGGAGCAAGAGATTCTATACTATCGCAAAGACTTGCTGCAAAAGGCAGGCATCGCTGTACCGAAAACGTTAGATGAGCTTAATGCTGCGGTGAAAAAACTGCACGATCCGAAAAACGAGATGTATGGATTCGTCGCAAGGGGCCAACGCTCTCCGCTTGTCACGCAGGTGTCATCCTTCCTGTACTCGGAAGGCGCGGACTTCACGACAGCCGAGAAAGCCAGCATCAATACGCCTGAAGCGATCAAAGCTTTTACGACGTACGGCACGCTGCTTAAAGATTACGCACCTCCAGGTGTGCTTAACATGTCCTGGCCGCAGGCCTTTGGTATTTTCGCACAAGGAAAGGTTGCTTTCTTAACGGATGCCAACTCCTTGTACCAGAACGCGACAGATCCTGCCAAGTCCAAAGTAGCAGACCAAGTCGGATTCGCTGTATTCCCTGGCGGCAAAGCAGGTTCCAAGCCTTACAGCATCACTTCTTGGGGACTTGCCATGAATGCCAAATCCGGCAATAAAGATGCGACTTGGGCCTTCATCCAATGGGCAACAAGCAAAGATGTTGTGTTGAAAACACAGCAAAAAGGCAACCCTGGCGCCCGCGCTTCGGTATGGGATAAGCCAGAAGGCACGACCGGATTCCCTGCCGAATTGGTTCCAATCATCAAGGAAAGCGCCAAAACAGGTGTTGACCACGACCGTCCGACGGTTATTAGTGTAGGTGAAGCACGTGATGCGGTTGGTGAAATCGTGCAAAAAGTGATGTCTGGCGAAACCAACATCCAACCCGTTGCAGATAAAGCTAATCAAGCGCTGCAAACCATTATCGATAAAGATAAAACGAGATAAATAGGTGTTTGGGGGGTGAAAAGGGTCATCTGATGGCCCTTTTTCCTTTCATACTGTTCCTTTCACACAGCTCCTTCCTAATTACATTCATCAGAAAGGGTGACTTCAGGTGCAATACAGCTGGTTTAACCGCAACTTAAAATGGATTTATACCCTTCCGGCCGTCATCTTCGTCCTGCTGATGATGCTGTTTCCAATCATCTACACGGTCCGCATCAGCTTCTACGAATGGAGCATGTCCGCTACGACGCCTCCCCTTTGGGTGGGATTATCCAACTACACAGCTTTATTAAAAGACGAGCGTTTCTGGCATGCAGCAGGCTCGACATTTTATTTTACCTTTGCCGCACTCGCTTTGGAGGTTATCCTTGGCATTGCTATCGCCTTACTCCTCTCCAGGGAGTTTCGTGGGAAGAACCTCGTTAAGACGGTTTTCCTGCTTCCAATGGTCGCAACACCCGTTGCCATGGGCTTGGTCTGGATGCTGATTTACGAGCCAACAATCGGCGTTGCCAACATGATGCTCAAATCGATAGGGCTCGAACCACTGTTATGGCTGGCTTCTCCCAATCAGGTCATTCCGTCTCTGGTCATCGTAGATGTCTGGGAATGGACGCCGATGATTGCGCTCATCATTATGGCCGGATTGGCAACGCTGCCAACAGACCCTTATGAAGCCGCTGACGTGGACGGTGCAAGCACATGGAGAAAGTTCGTTTCCATCACGCTTCCACTTTTAAGACCAACGATTATCGTGGCAGCTATGCTCCGTTTAATCGATGTTTTGAAAACATTTGATATTATCTACGCAACAACTCAAGGCGGACCGAACTTCGCTTCGGAGACGCTGAATCTTTACGGCTATGTACTCGGCTTTCAATACTTTAAACTCGGTATGGCATCGTCCTTGCTTGTCATTTTCTTCGCATTGGTGATGGGGCTTACGTTATTTATGATTTGGATGCGCAAACGAATGGAGGGAGCCACTTCATGAAGAAAAAAAGAGGTTCACGATTCCTGCAAACCCTACTTACCTTCATTGTGCTCATCGTTTTTGCATTCCCGTTTGTCTGGATGCTGCTCGCCTCCTTCAAAACACAGTCGCAAATTCTGTCGACGGGCCAAATGTTTATTTTCAAACCAACTTTTCATAACTATGTCAGTGTGTTCAAGGAATACGACTTCATAAGATTCATCTGGAACAGCTTCCTCGTTGCTTTCGGTTCGACGCTGCTGTCCCTTATCTTAGGCCTTCCGGCAGCCTATGCGATTGCAAGGCATCACCTTCACAAGCTTGGGCTTCTCATTCTAGTCGCAAGAATCATCCCAGGCATTACGTTCCTGATCCCTTGGTTCATTTTATTTTCCAAAATCCACTTGGTGGACACGTATACTGCCCTCATTTTGAGCCATATGCTCGTTGGTCTGCCCTTTATTATCTGGATTATGATTTCCTTCTTCGAGGCTCTGCCGACCGAAATTGAGGAATCCGGCCTTATTGACGGCTGTACGCATCATCAGGTTTTCTTGCGGATTATTCTGCCGATCTCCGGGCCTGGCGTCATCACGGCATCCCTGCTTTCATTTATTTTCTCGTGGAACAATTTCATGTTCTCTGTCATCTTAGCTGGGGACAAAACGAAGACGCTGCCGATCGCCGTTTTCAACTTCATGTCTTATTCCGAAATCAACTGGGGAGCTCTTATGGCTGCAGCTTGCATCATTACGCTTCCGGTGCTAATCATCGCCTTAGTTTCACAGCGCTATGTGGTCAGCGGACTTTCCGCAGGTGCTGTTAAAGGTTAATCCTGAAGGGTCCATTCATTTGGAGGACTTCTCTCGTAGGCGTATACTCTAAGTTATAACGCTTAGATGACCCGGAAGGTGATTGGCATGCCCTATAAACTTAATATTTTTAGCAAAATCTTAATCATGTTGATCTTACTGCTCATTCCTATCGTACTGCTGTACAGCTATACGAACCGGATTACTAACAATGTTGTACAGGATCAGATCCAGTCTTCCAATCTAAATCAGCTCTCCTTCTTCATGCATCAGCTTGATGCGGATGTGGAGCGGCTTGCTATGTCCCCCGTCATTCTCGGGAGCGATCCTTATATGAGGGAATACATTAACCGGAGCGATTCACCGGGCTATGATGTGCTGAAAGAACAGTCGCGAATGATTCAAAAACTTAGTTTGCAAAGCGTCTCAAGCGGCTGGGTCAATGAACTCACGGTGGCTATTCCCAAGGGGAAGCAGGTGCTTTCCTCCAGTATTTTCGTCAACGGCACCGATGCATGGCCTTGGCATCGAGCTATTCAGCGCACTTGGACGTATGAGGTTCGCGAAGGAGACAAAGGCGTAGGGTCTTTCATCCGGGAAATTAGCGAGCCGATACGCGCACAGACGGTGGATCAAGCCAATGTGCTCTATCAGGTAAGATTCAGCGTCCAAAACATGGTGAATCTAATGGACGTGTACAAGCAGGACAAACGTAGTGATCCTTTTTTGGTGGACGGTAAGAACGCTTTGATTGTCAACAGCTCCTCTAACCAGCAGATCACGAATGCCATTAGAGCGCAGCTTGCCCTTGATGTGGATCTTCCCACCTCCGGCCAAGTCCAGTTCGCGATCGATCGCCAGCAGTATTTGATTAGCTATGTGAAATCTACGCAGCTAGGTTGGTTTTTAGTGGATTATGTGCCTGTTGAGAAAATACTCTCACCCATTACCATGACGCGCAAATTGTTCTATATCACCATTGGACTTCTGCTCGTTATGAGTGTTTTGGCTTCTTTCATGCTGTACCGGAACGTGCAAATACCAATTGGCAAAATGATGCAAAGTGTGCAAAAGGTGAAGCGCGGCGATTTATCTGCCCGTATCCATTACAAAGCCAAAAATGAATTTGATTTCCTCATTCAGCGTTTCAATGAAATGGCAGAACAAATTCAAGTGCTGGTCGAAGATGTATATGCGGAGAAAATCCGTTCCCGAGAGGCGACCTTGAAGCAGCTGCAATCACAGATTCATCCGCACTTTCTTTATAACTCCTTGTTTTTCATTATCAATTCGGCGGAGATGGAGGACAAAGAGTCTGTCGTGGCTATGGCGCAAAATTTGGCCGAATTCTACCGCTATACGACCAGGGTTGAAAAGCAGGCCGTTAAGCTGGCAGACGAGCTCGACTTGGTCGGCCACTACCTGAATATTCAGCAGCTGCGCATCCATCGTCTGAACTATGATATCTCTGTTCCCGCGAATATGCTGGAAGAATGGGTTCCACGGCTGATCCTTCAGCCATTGGTCGAGAACGCCATTCTCCATGGCATTGAGCGCAGCGTGGAAGGCGATCGCATCACCATCACCGGTGAGCAGGATGAGAATTGGAACCGCGTCATTGTTGAAGATAACGGCGCAGGACTTAACGAGGCGGGACTAGCTCGGCTGCTGGAACAGCTGCATTCACCGATGTCGGATGATATTGGCTGCGGCACTTGGAATGTCCACCACCGGCTGTTTTACCAGTTCGGAGAAGGATCAGGGCTTACTTTTTATCCTGGTGAACAAGGGGGCTTGAAGGCTGTGTTAACTTGGAAGCGCAGTGCGCAGATGAACCTTCCAGAAGCTAGCGGGGAGAGCAAACGATGATTCAACTTTTGATCGTCGATGACGAAGCTCATGTTGTAGATCGGCTACATGCCACCATTAACTGGGCATCCGTTGGGATCGAACAGGTGTTCAAAGCCTACTCAGGCAAAGAAGCGTTGGAGCTGCTGGAGCAATTCTCCATCGACATTGTCCTAACTGATATTCAGATGCCGGGGATATCCGGCTTGCAGCTCATTGCGGAAATCAACCGCAGGTGGCAGAAAACAAAATGCATTCTCTTATCGGGTTACTCCGATTTCAACTATGCCAAGGAAGCCATTCTTCAAGGAACTGAAGATTACTTGCTAAAACCTGTTACCGAGCAGGATCTGCTAGCTGCTGTCGGGCGGGTCATGCAGAAGCTTCAGCACGAGTGGCAGGAAGTTTTCTCTAAGCAGCGTCTTAGCTATACGGTCAAGGAAAATCTCCCTCTGCTGCGCGGCAATTTGCTGAGCGACCTTCTTCAGGGGCGCAAGCTCACCGAGCAATCCCTGCGGGACAAAATGCAGATGCTGGAGCTTCCGGATTTCCACGAACATCCCTGTGTGCTGCTGATGATTCGGCTTGAGTCGGATTTTCTGGAGTATGATATGAGCCGCTTATCCCTTATGGAGTATGCCATCAGCAACATGGTCGAGGAATTGTTCGCGGAGAAATTCGATAGCTGGCACACGAAAGATGCGCATGATTATTTGATTTTTGTGATGAAAAAGAAGCCGTTGGCCGCGGATCAAGAGGACTCCTCCTGGCTCGAACGAACCGCCTCTGTGCTGCAATCGGCTGTAAAAAACTACTTAAAGGGGAAAATCTCCATTCTGCTGAGCAGTTGGGGGCAATTTCCTAGCGAAATTACAACCCTGTATAACGCTTCTTTGAGCGCTTTTCGCAAGCAAATTGGCAGTGAACATGAGCTATTGATACGACTCGGAGACGAATCCGTCCRACCCGAGCTCTCAGCGCTCCAAAGGTTGTATGAACCACCGACGCTTAATCATCTTCTGGAAGCCGCCCGTTGGGAGGATACAGAGGATAAGCTGACCCTGATTTTCGACGAAATGGAAGCCAAATTCTCCGAATCTCAGGAGCATTTGCTGGAGGTTTACTTCTCTGTAGCGTCTGCTTTTGCCTATATTGCTCACAAAAATGGCCGGCCTCTGCACCAGCTCATTGGCGGTGATTATGACCGGATGACCGAAGGCATCCCCTTTCGCACGGTCAACCAGCTCCGTGAATGGACGATTCGTTCCTTGCATCGGATGAGGGCAGACATGGATCAGGAGCGGAAGGACAGCAGGGTCACCTTGATTAATGATATCAGGTCTTTTATCGATCAGCATCTAGCTAGCGATGTTTCGCTGCAATCCATTGCCGATCATGTCTTTTTGCACCCGGTGTACGTGTCTAAAATTTATAAACTCGAAACCGGCGAAAACCTCAGCGATTATGTCAACCGTGTCCGGATGGATCGAGCCGCCTATTTGCTGAAAAACGGTCACGATAAAATATATGAAATCGCTACGCAGCTCGGGTACCAACGTCCCCACTCCTTCAACCATGCCTTCAAAAAGCATTACGGCATGACCCCACAGGAGTATCGCGATCAATATTCATAAAAAGGAGGATGTACGGTATGTCGTCGGGAGTTTTGCAGCAGTTGAAGAAATCGAAGGTCATTGCCATCATTCGCGGCATTGAGCCCGCTCAGGCGCAGCCTCTGTTTGAGGCGCTTGCCGCTGGAGGCATTGAACTGGCAGAAGTGACAATGAATACGCCAAATGCGCTGCAGATCATCCAGATGATGCGTACAACATATGACGGCCGCATGGTCATTGGTGCCGGAACCGTGCTGAACACCGCTTATGCGGAAGAAGCGATTCGGGCCGGCGCACAGTTCCTGATTTCCCCGAATGTGGATCAGGGCATGATTGAGAAAGCTTTGGCTAATGACGTGCTTCCGATTCCGGGAGCCCTTACCCCGACTGAAATTGTGCAGGCTATGAACTTCGGCGCATCGACTGTGAAACTATTCCCTTGCTCCAGTGTAGGACCTACTTATCTGAAAGAGATAAAAGGTCCGCTGAACGAGGTGAACCTCCTCGCTGTTGGCGGGATCACGAAGGACAATGCTGCTGCTTATCTCGAAGCAGGCGCTTTTTCCGTCGGTGTAGGAGGAAGTTTGGTTTCGCTTAGCGAAATTCAAAGAGAGAATTATAAAGCGATTACAAGATATGCCGAGCAGCTCATGGCGGCAGTAGACCAGTAAGACATTCTAGGTTATGGGAGAGGAATTTTACCATGAAGATTACGAAGTTAGAACTGTTTAAGGTGCCGCCAAGATGGTTGTTTTTGAAAATCGAAACCGATGAAGGCATTACAGGATGGGGCGAGCCAATCGTAGAGGGGAAAGCGGATACAGTCGCAGCCGCAGTTATGGAAATGAGCGAGCAAATCATCGGCAAAGATCCGATGCGGATCGAAGACATGTTTCAAGTGCTGTACCGCGGCGGTTTCTATCGCGGTGGGCCTATCCTGACAAGCGCGATCTCCGGGATCGAGCAGGCGCTTTGGGACATTAAGGGGAAATTCTACAATGCCCCTATTTATGATTTGCTAGGCGGTGCGTGCCGTGAGCGCACTCGCGTTTATTCATGGATCGGCGGCGACCGTCCGAGCGACGTCGGGCTGGCGGCCAAACAGCAGGTGGCCGCAGGGTTTACTGCCGTGAAGATGAATGCCACGGAGGAAATGCATTACATCGACTCGCTCAGCAAAGTGGACGAGGCTATCGCTCGTATTGCCGCTGTCCGTGAAGCCGTTGGCCGCGATGTTGGCATCGGCATCGACTTCCACGGGCGCATCCATAAGTCTATGGCCAAAATCCTCGTCAAAGAACTGGAGCCGTACCGTCCGATGTTCATTGAAGAGCCCGTTTTGCCGGAAAATAATGAAGCGCTTAAAGAGATCGCGCGCCACACCTCTTGCCCGATTGCAACCGGCGAACGCATGTACACACGCTGGGGCTTCAAAGATCTGTTGGCGCAAGGCTATGTGGACATTATCCAGCCTGATCTCTCCCACGCCGGAGGCATTCTGGAAACCCGCAAGATCGCCGCGATGGCAGAAGCCTACGACGTTGCGGTTGCGCCGCATTGCCCGCTGGGTCCTATCGCTCTGGCATCCTGCTTGCAGCTGGACACTTGCTCCCCGAACGCTTTCATTCAGGAGCAAAGCTTGGGTATCCACTACAATCAGGGCAGCGACCTGCTCGATTATTTGAAGGATCCGGCGGTGTTCAAATATGAAGACGGCTTCGTCAAAAATCTAACCGCTCCGGGCCTCGGCATCGAGATCAACGAGGACAAGGTTCGTGAAATGGCGGCTATCAGGCACAACTGGAAAAATCCCGTTTGGCGCCAAGCGGATGGTACAGTGGCTGAGTGGTAGGGTCTCACTCGTGAAAAGTTAAGGTTATAGGGCTGTTCCCGAAGGTCCGTAAGGACTGGAGGGGCAGCTTTTTTCTTGTACGACGAGGGCAAGTTAAAGTGCCGTGAGTCACATCAGCAATCGCTCGTTCGGCAGCTCCCATGTAGCCCGGATGCAGCCCTTCCCCAATAGCTGCCCTGCCGTCAGCCGCTATGCCCGTTACGGACTCAGCAGCCGTTATTCTGCTGAATCCGGCTGGTCTTGCAGTGCTATCGGACTGAGGAGGCGCTATCTATGAATTTTGCCACTGTTTTTGGCATTTTCATAGCCAATAGCGGCTCCTGTGTCCGTTACATGCTAAATCTACTCCAAAAGCAGCAAATAGCGTCACCTCAGTCCGTTAGCTCCGACAGTTGGTGCTCGTAGGAGGTAAGCTAGCTGCCGTAGTAACATGAATACTGCCTAAAGTAGCTAACTAGTTAAAGTGCCATGAATCCCATCAACAGCCATTCGTCCACCAGACACAATTTACTCCATGTGCAGCACGCCAACCGCTCGACCACCTGCTCCCCATGCAACCCACCGCCAATAGCTGCCCAGCCGTCAGCCTCTGTGCCCACTACGGACTCAGCAGCCGTTATTCTACTGAATTTGGCTGGTTTTGCAGTGCTATCGGACTGAGGAGGCGCTATCTTGAATTTTGCCGCTGCTTTTGGCATTCTCATAGCCAATAACGGCTCCTGTGTCCGTTAGATGCTAAATCTACTTCAAAAGTAGCAAATAGCGTCACCTCAGTCCGTTAGCTCCGACAGTTGATGCTCGTTGCAGCTAGAATTAGGAGGCAAGCTAGCTGCCGTAGTAACATGAATACCGCCTAAAGTAGCCAACTAGTTAAAGTGCCATGAATCCCATCAACAGCCACTCGTCCACCAGACCCGCATGTACACCATGTGCAGCACACCAATAACCGCTCGACTACCAGCTCCCCATGCAACCCACCGCCAATAGCTGCCCAGCCGTCAGCCGCTGTGCCCGCTACGGACTCAGCAGCCGTTATTCTGCTGAATCCGGCTGATTTGGCAGTGCTATCGGACCGAGGAGGCGCTATCTATGAATTTTGCCACTGTTTTTGGCATTTTCATAGCCAATAACGGCTCCTCTGCGGCTAGAATAAGAAGTGGACACATCCGTTAAGTGACCCCAATAATAGACTTAACGAATAGGGGGGTGTCCGCCAATGGGAGAGCAACGCCAACGATATAACGAAGATTTTAAAAAAGAAGCAGTAAAATATGTTCAGGAACAAACA
>NZ_JBFTQB010000117.1:0-15607 GCF_056398785.1 Paenibacillus sp. 01T422
GTCGTAGGCCTTGCTCATAGTTACTTCGCCGTTCAGTCCGGCTGGTTCATGTTCGGAGCGGAACTGTGGACACCCATGATTGTGGTCATGGTCCTTTATACCGCTTTATACTCCGTATTCGGATTTCTTTCCGTGAAGCATTATAAGAAAGTCATTCGCCGAGCGCTTTGATAGACAATCTATCTACCTTTTTAAACATCCATAACCGCTACATGCCTCAACTTCTCAGGATTCACAACCAAATAGACAGCCGCAACCTGACCATCTTCAATATGGAAAGTCATCACATTGTTCGGCTGTCTGTCCTGATAGGATACAATACCCAATTGTCCATTTACTGTCATCAACTCAAAACTAAAGCCACTCGGAACTTTGGACAGTACCCCTAATAAAAACATCGCAATACGTTCTGCTCCCTCGATAGGCCGTATAGCCGCTTTAACCTTGCCCCCACCGTCCGAGTATAGTACAGCTTCTGTTTTGACGATGCTCAGCAATTGAGCCATATTGCCGGAAGTTAAGGCATTTACGAATTGTTCCACGATAGCGTTAGCCTGATCCTCCACTGGCTGCTTATGCCTTACGTTCCCTAAATTTTCGTCATCTTGGCTGGCAAATGCACTGATCGAACTTTTGGCTCTGCGGAAAATTTGACGGCAGTTCACACTGCTTTTATCAACTATTTCAGCAATCTCTTCATATTCGTATTGCAACACTTCCCTTAATAGGAAAACCACCCTCTCTACCCAGGAAAGCTGCTGCAGCAGCAATAGGTAAGCAGTGGATAGGGACTCCTTTTGCGTATAAAAAAGTTCTGGCACATCGCCATGATTCTCCGTCGCCACAAATGKTTCCGGCAGCCATGGGCCTACATAGACCTCACGTATTTTGCTCGCGGAACGCAGCTTGTCGATGCAGCGATTGGTCACCATTTTACATAGATAAGCTTTAGGATTCTGGATGCCTTGAGGTTTCCTCTCATTCATATATAGAAAAGTTTCTTGGACGATATCCTCGGCATCCATCACACTTCCCAGCATGCGATAAGCTAATGTGAACAAAAGCGGTTTATATGCCGTATACATCTGCTCGGCATCCCCAGCAGTTTCCATAGCTCTCACCTCCCACTCATTTCCATTTTACGCCATGATGCTGCTCTTTAAAATAGCGGTCGCAGCTCGCTTGGCACTTGCTGCTGAAGCATCGGCGAGCATTTCGCCGTGCGTGACCCAATCTCCGGCCACGTAGAGTCCGCGAACTCCCTCAACTGCTGGCCCTGTGAATCGGCTCGACCTTCCTCGATGCAGCGTGTCGTGGACAACGGTGATATTCGGCAGGAACTGACGTGCCACTACCTCATCTTCCCAACCTGGATGAAGGGTATTCATCGCTGCGGTGAGCAGGCTCTCGTCAGCCTTCGGATCACTCTCCCCTGGACCGTTATACTTCACCAAATGCACAACCAAGGTTCCATTGTCGCTTAATTGGGTGTTTAGGGTATGGTGAGAGAAGAAAATCGGTTGATCGAGGCCCATAGCAACGTCTCGCCCGCCTTCGGGTAATTTCCTCAACCCCAGATCCAAGCATGCGGCCATGGACGGACGCGCCTGATCCTTCCACTGCTTGAGCAAGGTCCGGTCAGCCGCATCACTTGCCAACTTATAAGTCTCTGCTGGAGAGGCGGTGCTGATGACATTAGCTGCATGGATATGCTCGCCCTCGGCAAGCTTAAGTTTTTGAACCCTACCGTTTTCAATGATGATTTCTTTTACATCTTTCCCGCTGACGATTTGCACACCCGCTTGGATGGCTTTGTCTCTTAGCTGATCCACAATTGTTTGCCAGCCTCCATGCAGGTAAAGGACTCCTTTCAAAGCTCGCTGCACCTGAGCCAGTGCGGCACCCGCCAGCAGAAAGTCGGAATCCTGCGCGTAGGTAGCTGTTCGGCATAGCGAGTAAAAGACATGACGGACCATAGGGTCCGAAATCTCCGCCTCCGCCCAGTCTCTCAGACTCATGTCAGGGATGCGGCTTGCGTCCATTATGGCAAGCTTCATCACGAGCAACATGAGCTGCATTTTACCCGACAACGTCAACAGCTTCGAAGTCAGCATACTGCCCAGACTTGCGGGCATGGGAACGATACGGTTGTTCCACATCGCCTTAATCTTGGATGAAGGACTTCCCCCCTCTATGCGGATTCCCAGCTCCGTCAAAATCGCGTACGCTTGCCCTGCACGGTATAACGCATGCCCGCCCAGATTAAAAAAGGCGCCATTTCTCTTATTCGTCATCGCCCGGCCTCCCAAGCGTGCTGCTCTTTCAAGTATAATCACCGTTTGCCCGCCTCTAGCTAATTCGATAGCTGAGATTAGGCCGGCCAAACCACCGCCAATTACAGCAGTATCGTATTGTTTGAACTCGAATTTATGCAACTCCGTCATGCTCCATCGCCTCCGTTTTGTCTTTTCATTACATATGGCGAATGAGGCTCGTGTTTTGTGACAGTGGGGTGCGGAGTCGGGGGCGTGCAGATTAGCGGTAGTTTTTCCATCTATACTTGCTGAAACAGCTGAATGGATCGTTTCTTGGGAGCTGCGCAGTTGAGCAGAAGGATTACTTTACAATAACGCCGATTACTCCTGCTGTTTGCAGCAATTCTTCCACTTCTTGGCCAAGTAACTGGATTTTCTACCGTTAATTTTCACACATCTAGCGAGTTTCGCCCAGCTATCTACGATTTAGCTGGAGCTTCTACCGCTATTTCGTTTCCTGCCATTGAACCGTGCAGATTAGCGGTAGTTTTTCCATCTATACTTGCTGATACAGCTGAATGGATCGTTTCTTGGGAGCATCAAAGTTGTGGTGGAGGTGAAGACGGTATCAATAGGATGGCAAGGCTTCTACTGTAGAGGTCCCAGCGCAAAAAAAACCTCCAACCCGCATAAGCAGAGTTGGAGGCCCAAGCCAAATTATTCTACGATCCCGCACCGCGGTACCGTTTCACGCCAATATTCCAAACCGTGATGCCAATAAAGCAGAACACCACGCCCATAACCGGCGTCAGTAGCGCGAACCACTTCCAGTTCGCCGGATCGATGAAATACGCCGCAGGATAAAAGCCAACGAACGCAAATGGCAAAATCCACGTCAGTATGCTGCGAAGCAGCTTATTGTAAATCGTAGCCGGATAACGCCCATAGTTCTGAATGTTCCAAATCAGCGGCAGAATGCCCGTAGGCGCATCAGAGTAGAAACCAAGCGCCGTCAGCGAGATGTACACGCCAGCATAGATCAGGATGGAGCCCACTACCATCAGGATGAAAACGAGCGGATCATGCCAATGGAAAGGAATTTCCAGCTTCACCCAAGAATAGATCATTACAATCAGCCCCGCCAAAGCGCTAAAGAGTGAAGAGGGACTGAGATTCTCCAGCATCAGCTGCCATAAGTTGTAAGCCGGACGGGTCAGGATGCGATCCATTTCCCCTTTAACAATATATCGTTCACTGAAGCCCCACAGATTAAAAAAAGTGATGAATATGCCATACGGGATCATAAAATAGCCGTAAATGAACAAAATTTGTTCTTGATTCCAGCCGCCGAGCGATTGCGTTTGCAAAAAAACGACGAGAATGAAGAATAAGTTGAGCCCATTGAACATCAAATCGGAAATCACATCAATCCAGAAGTCGGATCGGTAGGTGAGGCGGGTTTTCATGTAATTTTTCAGATACTCAGCAACCAGGGAGAGATAGAACTTCATATGTTAACCCCCCTGTACGAATAAACGCGTTTTGGATTTGACCCATAGAACAACCATGGGAATGAGCAGCAGCACGAACCATAGAACCTGTACGCCTAGATTTTGAAAAACAGCTGAACCTGCAATTTTCCCAGTGAACACTGCACTCGGCAAGTACGTAATGGCTTGAAACGGCAGCCACTCTAGAATTGATTTGGACCATCCCGGGAAAAAGGAAATCGGAATAATCAATCCTGAAAACAAGTCGACCGCAACGCGCTTCATGCGCATTAGTCCCTCGTTACTTTCCAGGAAGAAAGCAAACAAACCAGTGATGATATTAAGCTGCGTATTGATCAAGAAACTGAAAAACAGCATAACAAAGTAGATCACCCATAAGCTTGGATCGCTTGGAAATTTAATCGGCAGCAGCAGCCAAATGAAAATCATGCCCGGCACGGTGAAGAGCAGCAAGCGGAAGACGCCTTCTCCGAGTCCCTGCATCATTTTCACAAATACATAATTGTACGGCCGAATGAATTGGATCGCCACACTACCATCACGAATTTCATTGGCAATTTCCCGGTCCAGGTTATTGAAGTAAAACGCGCGACCCATCCACGAAACCGCGACATACGTTGTCATTTGGCCCAGTGTCAGTCCGCCGATCATCTCTTGTCCGCCATAAATGGCTTTATAAACAAAATAATAGGACCCAATGTTAAGAGCATAGATCAAAATGCCGCTGTAGTAATTCACCCGATAAGCAAGCATCATCAGAAATCGCATGCGAATAACTTCCAGATACGCACTAAGCATGTGTGAAAGCTCCCTCTGGCTGCTTGGCTTCCTCTGGACGTTTCACATCAGCTGAACCTGCTTTATATATTTCTCGTACGATGTCATCTGTGTTCGTTTCGTTGATTTTGATATCTTGAATTTGCACAACGCCGACCACTCGGCTTAGCACTTCAGATACGTTCGCACGCTCGTAAGGGATGAACACCTTGGCGGACAATTCGTTCTCAAGCTGCCACGCCACATCCAGACCCCTCGTCAGCTCTTGCAGACGCGGCAATGTAATCGGATGCTCGAACTGGAGCACCACTTCTTTGCCTTTGCCCCACTTGACTTTCAGCTCTTCCAGACCGCCATCATAAATAATACGGCCGTCATCGAGCATAATAACACGCGAGCAAAGTGCCTCAATGTCCTGCAAATCATGCGTAGTCAGCAGGATCGTTGTTTCGTAGCGTTGATTGAGTGATTTCAAAAATTCACGAATTTCCGTTTTCACGACGATATCCAAACCGATCGTTGGTTCGTCTAAGAAGAGAATCGCCGGATTATGAATCAGCGAAGCGGCAAGCTCACAGCGCATCCGCTGCCCCAGACTCAATTTACGGACAGGTCGTGATAGTAAATCAGATAATTGCAAGCGGTCGACAAGTTCGTCGAGGCGCTTTTTGTAGTCGGCTTCGGAGACACGGTATACTTTTTTCAACAATTGAAAGGATTCTACAACACCGATATCCCACCACAGCTGGCTGCGTTGGCCGAACACGACACCGATTCCAGCTACGAACTTCTCGCGCTCTTTAAATGGAACGAAACCATTGACCTTAATGTGTCCGGAGGTCGGTACAAGGATGCCGGTCAGCATCTTGATTGTGGTTGATTTGCCGGCGCCATTTTCACCGATATATCCGCAAATTTCGCCCTTTGGAATTTGAAAGCTAATGTCCTTCACAGCTGTAATATGCTTGTACTCTATAACGGCAAAATTCGCCGTAACTTGCTATCGAAGTTTCGTAGCATCTATAATATGGATCATAAAGATAAAATGTACAACAACTGCACCAAACTCATGATACATGAATTCTGTAAGAAAAAAAAGTACAGATTATCCCTACCTTAGAAAGGAGCGCAGAACCATGAGAATTATTAAACGAACCTTGCTCCTGATCGGCTTACTCCTGATAGTGGTGGCTGGTTATTATTCCTATTCCTTTTATCATTTTGCGCAAAATATATCCAACAAACCGGATGCGCCGAAAGGCAGCACACCCCTTATTGCCCAATCGGTTAAGGACAAGGGAGACAAATACACGCCGCCGAAATGGGAAGGCAAGAATCGGGTGAATATTTTGCTCCTAGGCGGGGATTCCCGCGGTATGGTGAAGAATGAGCTGCCCCGGTCCGACAGTATCATGCTCGCATCGATTGATCCAGTAACCAAGAAGGCTCACCTCTTCTCGATCCTTCGTGATACATATGTGAAAATTCCCGGCGAAGGTGAAGACCGTATCAACACAGCGATTACGACGGGCGGTCCGAATTTAGCCATGAAAACCGTCAGTGATTTGCTCGGTATTCCGGTACAGTATTATGTTTATACCGATTTCAAAGGGTTCATTGCTCTAATTGATGCCGTTGGCGGAATTGAAATCGACGTCGAAAAGGATATGAAATATTCCGATTCAGAAGATGACCATGTGTATGATATTAATTTAAAAAAAGGGCTTCAGCATCTCGATGGCAAAACAGCCCTGCAGTATGTGCGTTTCCGGCACGATGCTTTATCGGATTTCTCACGTACAGAACGCCAGCGGAAGTTCCTGACGGCAGTTGCCGAGAAAATGCAAACTACGTCATCTCTCATTAAATTGCCAAAAATTTTGAATGCAATGGATCCTTACATTGATACGAATCTAAGTGTGACGGATATGCTGAAGCTCTCTACCTTAGGTTTTGAAGCCAAAGCAGATGGCATCGTCTCCTCTCAGCTTCCGCCGAGCGAACTCCTCGTCGAGAAAAACGTCCGGGGAGCTGCAGTAATTACAACAAACAAAGATAAGTTGCAGCAATATGTGAAGGATTTATTTGCTGGCAAAGCTGACGCAGACACAGGTCCAACGAAACCATCACCATCACCTACACCGAAGACTTCCGTGAAAACAACGGCGAAGTAAGCAAGCGAGTAAGAATAATGGCTGATTGAGCAGCTGAAGGCTTCTGTAAAAATAACGGCAGTGTAAGCGACTGAAATTAACATGCCTCTACTTGGTACAGGGCCTATCGCCCTTCAAGTAGAGGCTTTTTATGAGATGATTAATGACATAAATAATTATCTACTCAACGTACTAGCTCGCAGCGGCCAGGATCAGCAGTAGTGCGAATTAATTAACGCCAACTAGCGTCAGCCCGCATCCGTCCGTAACGGACTCCCATGCTGCTATTTGCGTTTTTTCGGGCGTTAGCAATCACTAGCGGACACCAGAGCCGTTATTAGCCCCAATTCAGGTAAAAACAATACCGGAAACAATAATTAACGGCACCTCGGTCCGTTATTTCCGCTATTCTTGCGAAATAGTGGAACTAAGGGCTTCTGAGTCCGCTGCTGTATAAAACAAACAAAACAAAACAATACATACTACGAATAAAGGAATGATATCTACTTATGGAACGCAAAAACTCCGAGCAATTATATCAAGAAGCATTAAAGCACATCGTGGGCGGGGTCAACTCCCCTTCCCGCTCATTCAAAGCCGTCGGCGGCGGCGCCCCCGTCTTCATGAAGCGTGCGCAAGGCGCACACTTCTGGGATGTAGACGGCAATCGCTTCATTGACTACCTCGCCGCCTATGGCCCTATCATTACCGGTCACGCGCATCCGCACGTGACCGAAGCGATTTGCCGCGCCGCACAGAACGGCACGCTGTACGGCACCCCAACCGAACTCGAGATCGAGTTCGCGCGAATGCTGAAGTCCGCGATTCCCTCGCTGGACAAAGTGCGCTTCGTCAACTCCGGCACCGAGGCCGTGATGACGACGATCCGCGTGGCGCGCGCCTTCACGGGGCGCACCAAAATCATTAAGTTTGCCGGGTGCTACCACGGCCACTCTGATCTAGTGCTTGTGGCGGCCGGCTCCGGGCCGTCCACGCTCGGCACGCCGGACAGCGCCGGCGTGCCTGCAAGCATCGCGCAAGAGGTCATCACCGTGCCGTTCAACGACATTCCGGCACTGGAAGCGGCGCTCGCGCGATGGAGCGAAGAGATTGCCGCGGTGATGGTGGAGCCCATCGTCGGCAACTTCGGCATGGTTATGCCCCATGCCGGCTACCTCGAGCAGCTCTGCGCAGCTGCTCGCAAATACGGGGCCCTCGTCATCTACGACGAGGTCATCACAGCGTTCCGCTTCCATTATGGAGCGGCACAGACCTACTCCGGCCTCCCTCTCGTGGAGGGAGGCACAGCCGAGGCGGCGGCGCGTTTCGCCGCCGTCGAGCCAGACCTTACGGCCCTAGGCAAAGTGATCGGCGGCGGACTGCCGATCGGGGCCTATGGGGGCCGCAAGGCCGTGATGGAGCAGGTCGCTCCGCTCGGACCTGCGTATCAAGCCGGCACGATGGCGGGGAATCCCGCCTCCATCTCGGCCGGCATCGCCTGCTTGGAGGTGCTCCAGCAGGCAGATGTTTACGCCAAGCTCGAGCAGCTTGGCGCGACGCTTGCAGGCGGCATCGTGGAATCCGCCGCGAGACATGGCATCGCCTTGACGCTGAACCGTATTGGCGGCGCGTTCTCAACCCACTTCTGCGATCATCCTGTCACCAACTATGACGAAGCGCAGGATACCGACGGCGAACGCTTCGCAGACTTCTTCCGGCTCATGCTGGAGCAAGGGATCAACCTCGCTCCTTCCAAATATGAAGCATGGTTCACTACCATTGCCCACACCGAAGAAGACATCGCCCAGACGCTGGATGCGGTGGATCATGCCTTCAAAATCATGAAAACAAGATAAGATTAAATTTTTTCAAAAATACACACAATTAAAGTGATGACGTATAAAAAAACATCAAATCATGCCCTATCGCACAAGGAATTTTCTGTTACCTATTCCGACGGACATGCCCCAGAAACGAACTATGATCCTATTAGGTTCATAGTTCGTTCGTATTTTAAGAGGAAGCCAAGCATTAAAAAAATTACCTTTATTCACCATTATACAAAAAAGGTAACGCTTACATTTTTGTTTTCGCTCTGCAACTATTGTCGGATGAACATTTTCGTGCTATTCTAAGATTACTTTTACCCTTTTAACGAAAAGTCTTGTTTTCGCAGTATTTTCCTAGAAAGTTAGGGCATGATTTACAAATTCACGTTCGTTTTTTGTATGCGATGCCTTACTTTATGACGGGTCGATTCTTGACTGATTTCAAGGGAGCCATTTCCTCGAAATTGGCATGCTATTCAGTTAAATTGCATTTTTATTCAAAATCTCGCATATTTCGTTTTTGATCGCTTTCTGGTCATCCATTGAAAATGCTAAGAGTTGCGGGCTCATTAATGCCAAAATGCAAGAAATGTAGTGAATGAGGAGTTAAATATATAGGGGAGGTGACGGTCAGGCGACTGACCTGAGCAATGAATGAAATTATGCGTAATGAAGGCCGTTTTCAAGATCTACTAGGAACCGAACACGACAGCTGCGGTATTATTTGTATTATTGAAAAGAACGGTCATCCTACCCGTGAAAACATCCAAAAAACGATTGATGCCCTTGTAAAAATGGAACATCGCTCAGGATTTATTAACGGCGAAGGCGATGGTTGCGGTATTTTAACTGACATTCCACGCGCTCTTTGGGAAAAGAAATTAACAGACGCGGGACTAGACGGCAAACTTGCTTATGATAACCGTTTTTCTGTTGGACACATCTTTGTACCACGCAAACTTGACCTGACCGTTACCGAGATTCAGAATGGCATCCGTGAGCTATTTGCTTCCCACGATGTGTCCATCATTCTCGAGCAAGAAAACCAAGTAGATAGCAATGTTCTTGGTCCTAACGGATTGAACGATGAGCCTACATTCTGGCAAATCGCTGCAATCAGCAACAAAACAGAAGGCCAAGTGGCTGATCACCTTTTTGAACTGCATATTGCGATTGAAGATCGTTACAACGTTCACGTTGCAACACTAAGCAATGTAACTTCAGCTTACAAAGTGTTAGGCGCAGCAAGCATTCTTCCGAAATATTTTAACGATACACGTGATCCACTTTTCGCTTCCCAAGTTACCATCGGTCACAACCGTTATTCCACAAACACACTGTCCAGCTTCTTCCGCGTTCAACCGTTCTCCCTACTCGGGCACAATGGCGAAATTAACACAGTTAAGAAACTTCGTCTTGAAGCAGATATGGTTGGCGTTCCACTCGTTAGCGGCGGATCTGACTCCCAAGACATGAATAGAACGATTGAAACCTTCATTCACCGTTTTGGACTATCACTTTTCGAAGCCATGGAAATGGTTTTCCCTCCTATTATTAATGAAATGAAACAATTCCGTCCTGAACTTCAAGATCTGTATGTTTACTACCGTCAAGTTTGGGGCCACTTCGCTCAAGGTCCTGCAGGTATCGTTTCTCGTTACGGCAACGAATGTATTTTCAGCGTGGATGCGCTTGGCTTACGTCCTGTTTGGATGGTTGAGAGCGAAACTTCCTTGTACTTCTCCTCCGAGCAAGGCGTTATCACGGTTGGTGAAATGGTTGCTGATCCGAAGCCTATCGCACCAGGTGAGAAAGTCGGCGTTGTGTTGACACCGGGTGAACATGTTCAAGTCATTCCTTACCATGAAGTACAGACTCTTGTGTATGAACGCGCAAGTAAACGTCTGAATATTGGCGGTCTTCGCAAATATCTGAATCCTTTGAAAACAGACACACAAGCCGAGCTTAACGAAAACATTGTTGCAACGGATCAATTGTACAGTGCATTTGGTTGGGATCGCGACGGTATTTCTTATATCGAAACGATGTCCGAAACAGGCGCCGAGCCAATCCGCTCCTTGGGTCACGATTCCCCTCACGCAGCTATTGCTTGGGAACGCCAAAACGTGCCTGACTTCATTAAAGAGAGCGTTGCGGTTGTTACGAACCCAGCGATTGACCGTGACCGTGAAATGGAGCATTTCTCGACTCGTGTTATTGCAGGTTCACGTACGCCAGTATACTCCCAGGTTGATGGTAACCTGCGCCTTGAGCTTCTAACTCCGCTTGTACTTGAAGGTACGAACGGTGTAGACAGCGAAGAGCATCTGTCCCAGCCTTCCTTCGAGCAATTGGTTGCTCTGTTCCGTGCACAAGGTGACAATGCTGTTGCCGTGCTTTCCGCGACTTTTGCAAGAGAAACTTCTCTTGGCGCTGGTTTGGATGCATTGGCCGCTGACGCTATTGCTGCTGCTCGCGCTGGTGCTGCGCTTATCATCCTTGATGATTCAGAAGCTCACCAAAACGATCGTTTATGGCTTGAGCCTCACTTAGTCGTTTCCAAAATCGATATCGCACTACGCGCAGAAAAACTTACTTTCGGCGACAACCTGCGCCGTCACGTTACATTGGTTCTTCGTTCTGCAGCCATTCGCAACTTGCATGATATCGCAGTCGCTTGTGGTGTTGGAGCAGACGTTATTTCACCTTACTTGTTGTTCTCAACTGCTTCCGATAAAGAAGGCAACGCGTCAGCAGCACGTAAAGTATACGCAGCTCTTACCAAAGGTCTGGAGAAAGTCATCTCCACGATCGGTACGCATGAACTTCGCGGTTATACACGTTTCTTCTCCTCCATAGGCTTCCATCCGGAAGTGGCTGAGGTGCTTGATATCGTGAACTACCTGGGTAGTGAGAAAGCTGGAACTGGCTTTGCACAACTCGAAGAAGCAGCTGAAGCTCGTTACAACGATTTCACCAATCCGAAAGCCAAAGCAGCGAAAAACTTCCGTTTCTTCCAACGTATGTGGAAAGCGCTCGGCGATGCGGCTTCAGGAGCTGCTTCTTACGACGACTACCGCGACAAACTGCGTGAAGAAGAGAAGAAGAACCCAATCTCCATTCGTCACATTGCTGGATTCAATGTGGAGAAAGCACTAGGAGAAGGTCGCAAAGCGCTTGATCCATCGAAGGTTGATATCTCCATTGGCGGTCATTCCTTGCCGATGCTGATTTCCTCCATGTCCTTCGGTTCACAGAACGAAACAGCTTTCCGTGCCTACGCTGAAGCCGGCGAACGCCTGAACATGGTAACCATGAACGGCGAGGGCGGAGAAATTAAAGATATGCTCGGACGCTACAAAAAAACGCGCGGTGCACAAGTGGCATCCGGTCGTTTCGGAGTTAACGTTGAACTAGCTAACGCGGTTGCATTCCTTGAGATCAAAATTGGTCAAGGTGCTAAACCGGGTGAAGGTGGTCACTTACCAGGCTCCAAAGTTACAGCAAAAATCGCTGCAGCTCGTAACGCAACAATCGGCTCTGACCTGATCTCCCCTTCGAATAACCATGATATTTATTCGATCGAGGATTTGGCTCAAATCATTTCCGAGTTGAAAGAAGCTAGCGGTCGCAAAGCGAAAATCATCGTGAAAATCCCAGTCGTACCAGGTATCGGTACAATTGCCGTGGGTGTTGCCAAAGCAGGCGCTGACGTTATTACGCTTTCCGGTTTTGACGGAGGTACAGGCGCGGCTCGTATCCACTCCTTGACACACGTTGGTCTTCCTACTGAGATTGGAACTAAGCTTGCCCACGTGGCTTTGATTGAAGCAGGACTTCGTCACCGCGTTGAGCTCTGGTCCGATGGCGGTCTGAAATCAGGCGCTGACGTTGTTAAAATGGTTATGCTCGGTGCAAACCGTGCAGGTTTCGGTAGTATCGCAATGCAATCGATCGGTTGTACAACATGCCGCGGCTGTCACTTAGACACTTGCCACGTTGGTATCGCAACGCAAATCGATTCCTTGGAAGAAGCAGAAGAAAAAGGTCTTCGTCGTTTCGTGCCTCGTCAATTTGACGTTGCTGTTGACAGCTTGGTTCGTTTATTCGGCGGTATTGGCGAAGAAGTACGTGAAGTTGTTGCTTCCCTTGGATTCACTAGCTTGCAAGACCTAGTAGGCCGTTCTGACCTACTTGAGCAAATCAGCCACTTGGATCGCATTGATCTGTCTGACATTCTTCGCGCTGCTCCACTTCAGTTCGTTTCTGATGCTGAAAGAGCTATGGAAGAAGCAGCAGTATCCTCTGATATCCGTATCGCGGCTGGTGCAGAAGGTCTGGAATTCTTCCCTGAATCCTTGGCGTTCGACGCTCCAATCGTTCGCAACTGGTCCAAAGTGGATGCAGAGTCCCGTATTCTCGGAACTCGTTATTCCAGCCATCGCGTAAGAGACCGTTTCGACGGCAGCTACGATGAACTGCCAGCTATCGCTCTGAATCTCATTGACGGATCTGTTCCAGGTAACGGCTTAGGTGCATTCAATGCCCGCGGCGTTGACATTACTGTACATGGTGGTGCCGAGGATGGTCTTGGTAAAATGGCGTTCGGTGGTAAAGTAGCTATCGTGAAATCACTTGGCAAAAACAACACGTTCATCAACGGTAGCGTTGGTAAATCATTTGGTTACGGCGCACAAAAAGGCTTGTTCTTGATTCAAGGCAGCGCAGATACACGTGCTTGTATCCGTTTCTCCGGTGCAGACGTTGTATTCGGCGGCGAAATCACGACACCTCTACGAGATGAGCTCGGCGGACTTGCCGCTCGTGCGAACCTCAAAGGTTTTGCGTTCGAATACATGACAAACGGCCGTGCCGTTGTTATGGGCGATCCAGGTCCATGGATTTGTGCAGGTATGACAGGTGGAGTTATCTACCAACGTCTTGTACCAGAAATGGGTCTAGACCAAGCAGCTATCGAACGTCGTATTGCCAAAGGCGCAAAAGTTAAAATTGAAACAATCGGCGTACAAAGCATCAAAGATCTTACTGAGTTGCTCACAGCTTACCGCACAGAGCTTGCTAACTCCGGTCAAACGGATGCAGCAGTCAAAATCGACGGTCTGCTAAGCAATCTTGAAACTAGCTTCATCCGTATCTCCCCGGTCAACATGCAAGCTGACCAATCCGTTGCTACGGAATAGATAGAATAGATACATGAAAGCTCCACAGGACCTTCAAGGTCTTGTGGAGCTTTTTTTATGCAGTGGCGAGAATACCAGGGATGCCCTGAATAAAAGAACCGCGCAAATCACACGTTATTAGGGCAACACCCATCCGCATACCATAGGAGGTTTTTTGCTATGAGCCAATCGAAACGCCGCGAAGAAGCTGCATGGAAAAGCCGCAAACAAGCTAGACATCCACATGGTAAGGTGAAGTCTCTGGCCGAATTCGCCAGTGAGTACGACGCGGGACGTAACAAGTAACGCAAGAACCCTCTCCAATGTCAGAAGAGGGACCAACTCAAAGCAACCCAATGATCGCGCATCCTAGGATGGATACGTGGCCGCTGGGTTCTTTGAGTTTGCGGTGACTATTGGCACTATCCCTTTCGCTCAGGTAAGAGTTCTCCATTTCTTTCTGTAGCTATCCCACCTGCTCAACACTCAATCTGAAGTGCAACTATGGGCACTATCCCTTTCGCTCAGGTAAGAGCTCGCCATTTCTTTCTGTAGCTATCCCACCAACTCAACACTCAATCTGAAGTGCAACTATGGACACTATCCCTCACGCTCAGGTATGAGCTCGCCATTTCTTTCTGTAGCTATCCCACCTGCTCAACACTCAATCTGAAGTGCAACTATGGACACTATCCCTTTCACTCAGAAGCTTCTGAACAGCGTTCCCAGACACGATCGCAGTTGTTAACCACGATAATAATCTCCTGACTCTTGGGGATAGTGCCGATAGTATCTTCCGTCCTAACTAAGACCATCCTTGGTGGTGTCCGAAAGCACATAAGTATCCTGCGGCTGACTCGTGATGAAATGACACGAGTCCCCAAGCGCGAAAATACTTAACTCGTGCATAGCCCGCGTGCAAGCCGTGTAAAACAGCTTGCGCTCATTCTCATGGCCGTATTGATGATGGGAACCATCATAAATGAGCACGGCATCGAATTCGACCCCCTTCGCCAGATACGAAGGGATGACGAGCACGCCCGACTCGAAGGTCGGGCTGTGTTTGGTGACACGCCCCAGCGGTGCTTGCAGCAGGGGCGTAAGGGCTTGATGCGCGAGCTCAGCCTCGCTCGCGGTTTTGGTAATGATCGCGATGGAGGCATAGCCTTCATCCTGCAGCCGCGCTACTTCGGCTGCCAGCAGGCTATGCAGCGATCCGCGATCGCTGGTCTGGATCACCCGCGGCTTGCTGCCAGCGCGGGTGAAGGGCTCTATGGCATCGCCGCCAGGCACGATGCCGCGGGTGAACTCCACGATCTCGCGCGTGGAGCGATAGCTGCGGAACAAACGGATGACTTCCGTTTGTTCCGGCCCGTACAGAGCGGCGATCGGATCGATTTCGCTGTACGCGGAAGCGTGCGAATAGATCGCCTGGCTCAGATCGCCGAGCGCCGTCATGCGGCAGCGCGGGAAGAGCCGTTTCAGATAAGCCAGCTGAAACGGAGAATAGTCCTGCGCTTCGTCGATAATGACGTGGCGCACGGCACCGTTCGTCTGGAAGCCATAGACAGCTTCCATCAGATACAGGAAAGGCGTGGCGTCCTCGTACGGCAGCCTGGCTTGCGCCAGCTCCTCCAGCGTTCGCCCGCAGATTTCAGACCAATAGCGTGGTTTCTCTGCTATCAGCTCCCTTTCATCCCCGGCTGCCCCCTCCCTGTTTTCAAACAACTGCCCATAGAGACCAATCATATCAACGAATTTAAGCAGCCTAACTGCGCTTCGAACAGACTTTAAATGCTCTTTCATGACGGTTCGAGCGAGCATATGCCTTTCTTGCTCATAATCATCGAAAGATGAATCAAGTCCCACTTCCATTTTGCGCAGCTTGATGTAGGCACGATG
>NZ_JBFTQB010000118.1:0-10235 GCF_056398785.1 Paenibacillus sp. 01T422
GAGTAAAAGGGCACACGGATGCCAAATTCAGCAATATAACCGCCTATACCCGGTCCAATAATGAAGCCAGTTGTAATTGCTGCTGTAATATACCCCATCCCTGCCGCGCGTTCTTCCTTTGTCGTAATATCTGCTGCGTAAGCCATAACGGCCGGCATTATCATTGCTGCACTGATGCCGCCTAGCATCCTCGAAGCAAAAAGCAGGACAGTCGAACTGGCTAATCCAAAAATTAGCTCCGAGACGGCGAACACAATCATCCCCATGACAATCATTCTTTTTCTACCTAAGGAATCGGCCAAACGACCGGCTAATGGCGAACAAAGAAACTGCGTCAGCGAAAAAGAGGCAATCAACAAACCGATAGTCCCTCCTGTAATGCCTAGACTGTCCATGAATTTAGGCATAATAGGGATAACAAGTCCTATTCCCGAAAAAACTAGAAAAAGATTTAACATGAGTACTAATAAAGCTCCCTGATGTCTTGTCAATAATGTCATATATTATTCCTCCTATCATCGAATAATACTGAATAAATATTCAGTATTATTGCAAAAAAAAGGCTAGTGGTTCGGCTTGGCAATGCCCTGCAGAAACACATCCATAGCCAATCGGTATGCCGCTAGCGCTTCCTCACGTTCCATTCTCCGGCAATGTTGGCTTAGTCCAAGCAACAGACTGTCCAGAATAATTGCGTGACCGGAGACATTCGTAATGTCGAACTCTTTGTTATCGATCCCCTTCTGAAGCAACTGCCGATTAAAGTCAATGTACCCTTTAACCATTACATTTATTCGCTCCTCCACATCTGGGGCTTTCTCCGCATTATTAAAAAACTCATCAGCAGCCCTCGTCAGCGGATGATTCAATTGATCAAGCGCCAAATATTCGACCATGCCGTATAATTTATCGGTTGTAGTAGCATACAGCTTTTCCTTGACCAACCAGTTACTATCCCATTCCCTGTTCCATTCCTCAAGTAGATATAGAAAAAGGCCTTCTTTGTTCTTGAAATGATAATAAATGTTTCCCGCACTGCACCCGACCGCTTTTACAATGTCTTCAATAGCAGTTGCTTTGTAGCCTTTTTGAGCAAATAAAGCTCTTGCCGCATCGGCGATCTTCTTCTTGGTTTGCTCGGTTTGCTGTTTCTTTTTATTCAAACATGCTTCACCACTTTCAGGTTAACAGATCTGTAGAATGAGAATCGCCTATAATACTGAACATTCATTCAGTATTATAGGCGATTTTTGAAATCTTTGCAAATCACTTAAAATTAATTAATTAATTAATTAGCAACATCAGAGCGAGTATCATACTCCCAAGTTACTCAACTTATAAAACCACACCTTACAACGTCTCCGTACTAAGCGTAAACCCTTCGATCACAGCATCTTCGTCAACCTCGATCAAAATACATCGTTTTCCTTGATAATTCACCTGTCTCACATACTTTAAATCTTGCGGACTGATCGAAATCGTGGCTACCTTCGTATCAATCTTGATTGATTTTGAAGTGAACTTCGGAATCACGCTGCTCGCTTTGATTTCGTAGTTTTTGTCGTCGACGACATTTTGGAACGCTCGTTCTACCTTTTCCCTCGTCACGTCCTCCACACCGCTCGCTGTGAGCATGCGTTCCACATCTTTATAATCGAGCTTTGGAGGTTCTTCCTCCTCGTTGGACTCAATGACCCGATAAATTTCCTCGTATACATGAGCAATCGTTGCGACATCAATTTGTTCGCCAGCTACTTCCTTCACGATGTCTTCAAAAATGGCTCTCTCTTCTAACGCCGTCACCGTCTTCTCGGCATTTAGGACTTTATCGATGAATGCCACATTCGGCTCATTCGCTCTCCCTGAGCAATACAAAATGCGATTTACGTCGGAATAGTTGTCCGTCACACTAGGGTAGAAAAAACCTTGCTCTGGAGTATTTAATTTGATGATCGGATCAACGAAGACATTATACTTAAATTCTCTCTCAACATAATCAAACATGAGCGTTTTCCGCTGTTGCTCTGTGGAATTCACACTGCATAGAATGAACAAATTCGCGAACATTTCGTCCTTTTCGCTCTGCTCAGCTTGATCGTTCCTCGCCTTGGTCGGCCTGGAATATTGCCCGCGGACGAAAGTAATCACCGTATCCTGTTCGTAAACGGTATCCACCAACATTTTGTCCACCAACAAGAGCATTAAATCCTGCCATTCTTGCGCATTCCCGGTCACCAGACCCTGATGGAGAAGCACCTGCGTAGGCTCTTCCGCTTCCTCCTGGAATTTTAACTCGAACATCTTCTGATCTAATTCGCCGGTCAGCAGTTTTTTGAAATTAGTCATATATAATTCCTGTTTCTCTCTGTCCAATAGGGCGAACGGCTGGCGCTCATAATGGTAGATCTCATTGGTTTCCTTCATAATATACACGTTAAAAATTTCGAAAAGTTTAAGCATCTCGTGATCCAATTTAAATTGCTTGCGAATATGTGCGATTTCTTTCTTTATCATGATCCGTCAGTCAACTCCTACGAAGTGAAATAGCTTTATCAGAATAAACGATGGTACAGAAAATTGTAACCGATGATCTGCCTCCCTAAGCTTCCACATCATAACAAAAGCCCTTCATGACAAGGGCTTCCACCGTTACTTCCCTATATTTCCATTCCAAATTAATCACTTGGATGAACTACTTCCTGTATGTTAATTCATAATTATAGATTTCTCAACACTTTTAAATGAATCTCTTCTAAATACTACTGAGAATTTTCTTGTGACACCACTCATCACATACTAATAAAAATAAATTAGAAAACGGAGCTCGCGCACATGCGCGGCTCCGTTATTGTTGTTTCGGAATTCGTAGAAGTCTTAAATATTCTAATTCAGAATCTGATTAGCAAGCATGGACAGATCCTGAATGTCTACCTGGTTGTCGCCGCTCAGGTCAAACTTCTGCCACAAGCTCCAGTCGGAATCTTGGGACGACTTGCCATAAGCTTTAGCCGCCAACGCCAAATCGCCGACACTAACCCTATTGTCATTGTTGTAATCGCCACCAATCGGCTTAATTACTGAATTCAAGAACGTTTGCAGCGCCGTCTGTAGTTGCGCAGTTGCTTGATCAACCGCTGCCTGATCAGCTGCTTGGTTATCCGCAACCGCCTTGGCTTGATCAATCGCCACCTGCAGCGTCGCTTTCGATCCTGACGGATAATTACCGACTCCGCTGCCCTCTGAAGCTTCATCATGCTTAGCTTGAGCATCCGCAATCAACGCATTCAGAGGCGACTTATCTACCACAGGTTGCTGCTCAATTCTCAAGTTGTGGCTTGTTCCATCCTGTGTTGTCTCAACGCCGTTAGCATCTGCCGTAACCAGCTTGCTGAGCAGGATCGACGTATTCCCTTCAGATCCCGGCTTCGCCCTTAGGCGCAGCTTCAACAGATCCCCATTCGGATCTGTCTGCTTGGCGCCAAGATGAACGGCCAGGACACGCAGCTTGCCGTCCACCAGTTTCTGATTCACGATGACGAACTGATCGTTAGCCATGGTGATAGGATCATATACCTGCTCCACGACCGTCGGATCGAACTCGAAGGTCATATCCTGCGCCATGACTCCGGGCTCCAGATCCTTCCCGCTGTAAATCAAGTCGAACGATTCGCCGGGCCGTACCGTAGCTGGCCCCGTTAACTTGACTTTACTCTGGGTATTGGGAGCCATCGTCGGGACCACAATGTCGGTCCTCTTGGACGGCAGCTTAGCTTCGTCGCCAAGATAGAAGCTGGCGAAGCCCATCTGATCGTAGCCAGTGTTCTTGTTCGCCACACCGCTGCGATACATCGGATCGTGCATCAGCGTGCGGATGCCGTACTCAGTCGGCGACAAGCTCGTGACGATGGCCAGACGGTTATTGCTCGCCCGGAGAATAAGCTCCTCGCGCCAGTCTCCAAACATGTCGGCCTTCAGTGTTGGTGTGCTCTTATTGCCGGTCGACGTGAGGCCAGTCGCGAGATATGAGGTGGTCGCGAAGGTCAGGTCGTTGACTGTGCTAATGGTAGCACTGCTGACAGCCATAGCCGTCAAGCCGCCACCGAACCAGATCGCATTCTGACCGCTGCCCAAGTTTCTGCTGCCGTTCAGCAGCTCGCCGGTGATCATGCTTCTCGCGCCGTTCTCCGAGTATCCTTGCGCACCCGGCCAGCGATTAGAGAAGTTGCCCGCTACTGCGCCCTCGGCGTCACTGCCAGCGTACACACCGAAGATAAGCGAGTTTTCATTGATAATCTCGCCCTGCTCGTTCAACCTCTTGCCCTTCATCGGGTCGTGAGCCTCTGGACCTGGTAGCCAGCCGTACTGCTTGCCGTTACGGATGTCGTCCAGAATATRCTCCTCGCTACCTGACCACATTCTGATGCTGTTGTCCTTGGCGACAGGGAGCAGCGCGCTGCGGTCACCGTGGCGAAGCGGTGCCCACACGTTCAGCGGGTTGTTCCGCACCGCATCGGTGGCGAACTCGAAGCTGTCAGCAACCGGAGGGATGCTGTTCTGCCCCTCGATGGTGGGCATAATATCGCCATTGAGTACCTTGGGCAGGATCATGGTCTTGTCGGAATTCAGACCAAGGACCATGGCTTTCATCACGATCTCATCCCGGCCGTCGCCGTCAAGGTCAGCGGTTTGGGTTTGATGGTTACCACGGTTCTGGTAGTCGTAGGCGCTGCCACCCAGAGCCCAGTACCGCGGGTCTGCCGAGTCGAAGCTGGCCTGGAGTCTGACCTTGCCGTTCACGATATTGAAGGCGGCGAATGTCGTCCTCGCGTAGTAGCCACGCTGGGAGACGGCGTACTGGTTAACGCCGTCAAGAGCGGCCACGATGCCGAGGTAGCGGTTCGCGCGGTTGCCCTGCGCGTCGCCCCACACGGCTGCCTTCCAAGGATGCTCAAGCCAGTAGGCTTCTTTCTCTGCCATTATCTGCGCTTTATAATCATTAGCTGAACTTCCAGCTCCGGGGCCGGGAAAGGCCAGATAAGAGAAATTACCGCGCTGAGATTCGGGCGTCATGGCCCAGTTCTCGCCGTCGACACTGCCCTTGTAGGGAAACGGATATTTGGCGCTGTCTACGAGCACGCCTCTACCAGCTTCGTCATCCCACTTGTAGGCCGAGAAAAACTCCTGGTCATCTTTGGCAGGGCCGATTGGGCCAACGTGATAGGTCTTAATCCAACGTTTGATTGTCGGATCATTGACCCCGTCGTTGCCGCCTCCGGCTATTGGGCTGCGGTAGGAGATGGTGAAGCTGTTAAGGAGAGACCAGTAGGTTTCAAGGGCCTGTTCGTTGCCGCTAGCAAAGTATTCCTTGAACTTGTCCGTGGTAGCGTTCAGACCATTCTCGCCGCCAACAACGGTGCTCAGGGTGTCCGGATATACGACGGACTGCGAGCCTTCGTCCCAGTTGCCGATCCGGGTGCCTAGGGCAGTCTTGAGCATTAGCTCGGCCTTGCCGTCACCATCAAAGTCTTCGGTGAACAGTGTGGTCTCGTGGTCATTAGCCGCTCTTACGTTATAGCCCATGTCGACACGGAACATTAGGGTCCCGTCCAACTTGTACACGTCTATGTACTCAGGTGCGGTTAAGTTGTTGCTGCCACTGAAGATCGGTTCGGAATACATGGGATCTTGTTGGGTACTGCGCCACTTAACGACGATCTCGTATTCGCCGTCGCCGTCGAAATCGCCCACCGTCATGTCATGGGTGGAGTAGGCGGAGCTTTGCGATGTATATATCGCGCCAGTGCTGGTTTTCGCATAAGGGAGTTTGGTGCCACTGTCCAGTTCCTCAACATACTTGATGAACTTGGCTTCCAGCTCCGTGTACAAGGCGTCGCTGATGATGCCGTCATTCCCGAGGGAATTGGATGGCTGCCACGTCTCATGGTTGTATCCGTTGAGCTTGTCGACCCATCCGTTCAGATCTGTAACGGTGACCGGAGTCTTGCTGTCATGGGGCTCACGGAAAGCCTTGAGCACATCCATGTCGACAACGTACCAGTTCTGGCCGCCTGTACCGGGGATAACCATGTTAGCCGCGTTCAGATTAGTGCCAGGGCCGAACCTGTTGTCACGGTACATGAAGTGCGCAAGCGGCACGGGGGCCGGAGCCGGCTTCATTGGGATATATTGCACAGCGCCTCTGCCAGCCTGCCCCGCGCTTCCCGCCAAGGCCGACAACATAGGTACGGACATCCCTTGTCTCAAACCCTCAACGCCGTTGGTGACTGGCGCTACCTCATAGATGGAAGTTAAGAGACCATTCGGGTCGGTGTAGTTAGAAGGGGTGACGTTTTCTTTCACAATGCCGGGGTTTGTCTCGTAGTTGCTCTCGGGCTGTACATTTCGAGGTGTGATCGTGGTGATCTTCACATAGTCTGCGTCACCGTCTTTGCGGTAGACGTTCCAGGAGAGGCCATCAGGCTCGTCTCCCAGGAAGCGCCAGCTCAGGAATATGCCGCCTGTGACCTGGGCAGCGACCAAGCCGCGTGTCAGATACTCCATCGGACGCAGATTACGCCCTGCGTCAGCAGCCGCGGCCGGGACACTGAAGGTCAGCAGGGACAGGCACATGGCCAGCGTCAGGGACAGAGATAAGAGTTTTTGCATTGTCTTTTGCATTTTTTGTGTTCCTCCTTCAACAAATGTTGATATATCAACGGTTTGATCCGTTGTAGAGTGCCAAAAAAATACTAATTGGAAGCGCTTCCCAAAAATGTTTTATATCATGTGAAACTATTCCAACATTCGGGTACGTTACGTAGATCATGATGGAAAGTAGCGATTGTAAATTCGACATCAGCACTTGGAGTAGGTGGCTCGCAGCATTTTTTCTGCCTCGTTTGGATAGCCATTCATACTCTACAGATTTGCAATCATTCCATTCACCCCCTAATTCCTTTTTGTCGTAGACCACCAGAATCGCTGCGATATCCAGGTAATCCCACCTTACACTACGTGTCAGTCAAGGGGTAGGTTAAAAATCATACCTGTTTGTTCAAAAAACAGAGTTGTTAACTAAAGCCCTTACTTAAGCACAAAAGACACGATACCATTTAGGTCCGTGTCTTCTTTCAACGTTGCTTTTGCTACCGCTAGGCAAGATCTACTTTTTCAAACTCGTAATGTAGTCATTCATCTGCTTCGTATACTCTTCCCCGCCATTTTTGTACCAACCGCTTTGCAGCTCCGTAAATTTATCGACAGGTTCTTTACCCATGATAATTTTCATAATCATTTGATCCCATGCTTTCTGATAATCCTGGTAGATCGGCTTTTTCGCTGCCTCCGGCAAGTAGCCCAGATCCTTGGATATCACAACCGTATCAATGGATGTTTTGAGCCACGGCGTAATTTTATCGACAATCTCCTTCGGGGTTCCCACTTTAATGAAGAAAGATTCGTCGTTCGCGCGTCTCATCGAATTTTTGCGGATGTAGTCGGTTGGCAGTGTAGCTGGTGCAACCTTCACACCATCTTTGACCGTATAGTCATTACCTTCATAGCCGTCTTTCACGATGGCCCACGTATCGTCAGTCAGCCAGGAATTCAGCAGCTCAGCCGCTTTCTGCGGATCCTTCGCCGTTTTCGTTATGCCCCAGAAACCCCATATTCCCGTTGAACCCACGACTCCCGTGTTAAAACTTGCTTTGCCATCTGAACCTTTCACCCAGATATACGTCAGGTCAGCGCTAGGAGTTTGCTTCTGAATCTCCGGCAGGTGATTGCGCTGCAAAGCCCGGATACACCCCCGTCATCCCGCGCCAGAAACGCTCTCTTCGCTTCGTCTCGTCATTGGTGGCCGAGTCCGGATCATACACGCCTTCTTTATACAACTTTGCGGTAAAAGCTAGGGCGTCCTTATATCTGGTTGTGGTTGTATCATACTTCGCATCCATGTATTTATAAGTGCCGACGCTGCTCTCCTGCCAGCCGTTAACTCCGAAAGCACCCGTCAGAATCGGATCAAATACCTTATTCGCATTGACTGCGCCTGCATAACCGTACGTATCATTTTTCCCATTTTTATCAGGATCATTAAACGTGAACTTTTCCAAAATATCCTTGATCTGATCAATGGACACGAGACCATCAGCCGGAACTGTAATGCCTACGTTCTGGAGCCAATCTTTTCTAACCCAGTAGCCATCATTTCTAAGAATTGATGTTCTTGGGATACCGTAAATCTTGTCGTCATTTTTAACTTTGAGGGAATCCCATTCCGATTGATACGTATACTTCTTAAGCTCTGGCAGATTGTCAATGTAGCTGTTTACCGGGAGAACCCTCAAAGCAACATAAAACTGATAGGCAAGTAAACCGTAAATCATATACGAAATTAGTCATGATCCATTGGCCATCAGGCATCAATTTCAAATCGAAGCCTGAAAAAGAGACAGATATCCCATTCATCTCGAATCATTTTCTATTCGTCTCACTTTGCTTCTATAACAGAAAAATGTATCAGGGTGACGTAACATATGTCTGAACAAAAGAGCCGCAGGATTCAAACTCCCTTATGCGGCTCCTTCATTTTGTATGCAGTTGAAGTTTTCGACGATTCTCTCCTTGAACGGCGTTCTGCATTCATTCATTTCCTGTGCGTGTCGGCCCGATCCGATTCTGCTCCTTAATCTGCGTAAATGCCGTCTCGAACCCGTCGGGGGTAGGGCTGGACACTGCGAGTCTGTTTATGTTAACTTCGTCGATACGCTTCCCTATGACGACCGCCGGGATCGCGTCGGCGAAACGTTGCTGCAAGTCAAGGGATGTCGGATCCGTTGCATGAGGAGTAATTTGGATGCCAGTGATCACGTCGTTAACTAGCGTAACGGTCACAGCGATAGACGGGTCGCGACTCCCGTAGTCGCCGGTCGCCGAGTGGATGCCGTCAACATACGTGGATGCTTTACTCGTAAGCGACGATTGCCCGGCTGCTGCTTCCTTCGCCGAGCATGAGGCCATCACAACAGATAAGAATATCCCTAAGATCGCCATGACTTTGATCCTTTTACTTTGATTAGTCATAAACATACCTTCCCTTTCCTCGTGATTTGATAGCCTTGTGGTTTATATATCTTATAAACACAATGGAAGCGTAAATAAACATATCCATAAGTAAAAAAGGAGCAGCTGCCACGGCGGCAGTCCTGCTCCTCGCTTTATACAAATGTAGTTATTAACAACATCTACCTATTCGTGCCTACTAGGGGGAATTTCGGCTTTACTGAAAGCCGATATACGGATGAGATTCCCTATTCTAACTAAATTCACGGCGGCGGGGCAGTGAGAACCACAGCCCATCAAGCCAGTCCATCTGCTGTTTGGTCAAGTCATTCATGCCGGCAGCTTGCAAGCTCGCATCCAATTGTTCTGGACGACTGGCGCCAATAATGGCGGAGGTAATGCCCGGCTGCTGCGTGACCCATTTCACGGCCGTTGTCACAGGATTCAAATGATTCTCTTCACACCAGACTCGGTACCGATCAACCGCATCGAGCGTCGCTTCTTTCCAATATCGCTCCTGGTAGTAGACCCCCGCATTGTTCCCGAGTCCAAACCGAGTCCCTTCTTCAATACGAGCGTCTTTACCGTACCTGCCTGACAACATGCCTCCAGCCAATGGGTTGTAGCTTATAATGCCGATTCCTTCATCAAGAGCCATAGGAACCAAGTCGTCCTCAATCATCCGAAACAACAAATTGTACCGCGGCTGAACGCTTACGATCCTGGCATAATGTTTCCTCACCGCAATGCCATTTGCCTTCGCTACCTGCCAGGCTCGCCAGTTCGAGATTCCAATGTAACGGACTTTCCCTTGCTGGACAAGATCGTCGAGCGCGCGGAGCGTTTCATCCATAGGTGTGTCCGTGTCGAATTGGTGCGCTTGGTAAAGGTCAAGATAGTCCGTCTTTAAGCGGCGCAAACTGTCCTCAACGGCATGGAAGATATGTTTCCTGCTCAGGCCCTTTTCGTTGGGGCCAGGTCCCATCGCGCCAAAACACTTTGTCGCAAGCACCAGTTTGTCTCGTTTACCTTGCTGCCACTCCCCGATGATCGACTCGGTCGCACCTGCGACGGCATGCGATTGCCTTCCAATCGGGTACACATCTGCCGTGTCAATGAAATTCACACCCGTCTCATAGGCTTTGTCCAAAATTTCGAAAGAAGCCTTTTTG
>NZ_JBFTQB010000119.1:0-21817 GCF_056398785.1 Paenibacillus sp. 01T422
GCAGTTGAGAGAACCTTCACGGTTTCATCGATTTCTTTCTGGATCGTTTCTGTAATTTGACCTACGACATCAATCGATTGACGGGATTGGTCTGCCAGCTTCCGAATCTCATCCGCAACAACCATGAAGCCTTTGCCCGCTGCTCCGGCACGCGCAGCTTCAATTGTCGCATTCAAGGACAAAATATTCGTTTGCTTCGTCATATTATTCAGAAGATCCAAGATTTTACGAATCGAACGCGTGCTGTCTTTCAAGTTGTCGACTTTATCAACCATGGATCGGATCATTTCTTCGGTCAAATTCGTCTTCGAGATGAGCTCGGACATATATTTCGTTCCTTGCTCACTGGAGCTCTGCACATCTGCTGCAGCTGTCCCCATCTCAAGGTTTGCCTCGATGACCTGCTTCATCTGAATACCGATATGATGCGTCAGCTCATTGCCTTTTTCGGACTCAGTCGCCAACCCACCGGCACCGTTGGAAATTTCATCTGTAGCCACAGCAATTTCTCTAGCTGCGGTAGCAGTCACCTTGGAGGAGTTCGTTAGCTCTTGAGCTGTTTCAAAAACAGCCTGAGCAGAGGTACTGGTTTGCTGAACCAATGTTGTAATCTGCTGCATCATAACATCGAAGCTTGCACCCAACTGTCCAATCTCATCCTGCGTTGTATAGTTTGCGCGCACTGTTAATTTACCTTTAGCTCCTTGCTGCATCAAGTTGCGAAGATTAACCAGCGGTCGTCCGATCATTCGGGCAACAAATAATCCGATTAATACAGCCGCAATAGCCGCAAATAAAGCGATTAGAAGCGTATAGTTGAAAATTTTCTTCGCATCTTTGACAAGTGAGCTAACCGGGATATCCCCAACTAGATTCCAACCAGATATAGCTGATTTGTAATAGGCCACCAGATGATCATCTTTCGTTACAAAAGAGCCATTTTCTTGCTCCCTTTGCTCTTTCGTTAATTGAATAGCTGCATCTTTTTCGAGCTCTGCAATATTGGCAGATGCAACGTTCTTATTCTCTGCATTCGTAATGACAACCTTACTGTCATCTCCCAGAGACATACCCGTAATTTCTTTATTCAAGAGATCTGTGCTAAGTTCTAGCATTAACACGGCAGTCGTGCTGTTCGTTAGCGTATTTCTCATAAGTCGACCAATGGCAAAGGTATTTGTGGAAGAGCTGGAGTATCCTTTAACTTTACTATCCAACCACGCTACTTTTCCCCCGTTCTCCACAATCTTCTTAAACCAATCGCTCGTTCCGGAATTTTCACTTAACGTGCTTCCGCCGGAACCAGTAATGACAATCAGCTTGCCGTCTGGCCGATAAAGATGAAGCGTTTTAATAGACTTGTTAGCGAAGGTCACCACATTTAATTTATCCGTTAATTGGCGAATAACCTCCAGTGATTCGTACGAAGTAGGATCTAACGTAGGAACTTTCTCAAGAAGGTCCTGTAGCTCTTTGTTCAACATAATTTGTAACGATGTGTCTTCAAAAGTCTGATAGAGGAAATCCAGCTTTTGACCAGCTTGTGTGACAGTTTGCAAGGAGGATTCTGCCACTTTGTTCTTGATGACACTTTTGGACACGGTGTAAGAAATCATACCCGCAATGAGAACGAAGAACAAAATGCTGATAAAAAACATTAAAAACAGCTTCATGCCTACGGACTTCACCGGATTTTCCAGCTTAACCTGCTTCATTTCTTTAAAAGCGCCTGTGCTCATTTGCTTAGATGTCTTACCTGCTGTCCCCGCCATACGACCCCATGGAACATTTCGGATTGTTTGAACGACAGCTTTGTTTACAAATGCGAGAATACTTTGGAGTCTCTTCTTCATCTTCTTCACCGCCATTAGTTTCTGTTCATTGTACCCCGTACTTTCGTCCTAAAATGAAAAGGGTTACAATTAATGTTTTTTATTCATTTCGACAACATTTAACAATTTCCTTTAATATTCGCTCTAAAAGAAAATAAAAAAAGAAACTTTCTCCAATATAACCCAGTCTGGAGAAAGCTTCCATGGTACTATTTTCCTGTTTTTTTGCGCATCATATCCCACTTTTTTACAGGAAATTCCGTTTTAAGTTTAATTACCTGAAGCGGATGCCTTGCTGCATCCAGCTCCTGGCCCGCTTCATTCCAGATAACGCCAACCTTTTGTTTGAATTGCGTTCCTTCTGGTCCGAAGAATTCAATTTCCTGACCTGGCTTGAAATGATTTCTCTGTTGAATCAGCGCGGTGCCCGTTGCCTCGTCATAGGAGATCACCAGACCGACAAAATCAAATCCAACTACTTTATCCTCGGGTTCGAAAATATGATCTTCAGGGCCAGGTGCATCGTAGAAGAAGCCCTCATTCAAAGGTCGATTCGCCGCTTTGTGGATCTCCTCCTGCCAAACAGGATTGAGCTCAAAATGTTCCGGATCCTCAAAATAAGCATCAATGGCTTGTCGATAGGCATTAACAACGGTCGCCACATAATGAATGCTCTTCATTCTTCCTTCAATTTTGAAGCTATCTACGCCCGATTCAATCATATCAGCAACGTGTTCAATCATGCTAAGATCCTTTGATCCCATCGTAAAGGCATCATCTTCATCGCCAAACAAAGGCAAATCCGTCGCCAGTGGCGCTGATTCAGGCTGATCTTTGGCAAACAAATCATATTTCCAGCGGCACGATTGCGAGCAGCCTCCACGGTTGGAGTCACGATCCGTAAAATGATTGGAAAGCACGCATCTGCCAGAGTACGAGCTGCACATCGCGCCATGAATGAAAGCTTCAATCTCAACATCGACATGCGCTTTAATCTGATCAATTTCCTCCATGCTCACTTCGCGGGCCAAGACCACTCGTTCTATGCCTTGATCTTTCCAGAACTTCACGGTTTGCCAGTTCATCACTGACTGCTGTGTGCTCACATGAACTTCCAGCTTAGGTGCCACTCTCCGGCATGTTTCCATAATAAGTGGATCTGCCGCGATGATGGCTGAGATACCAACCTCTTGAAGTCCCCGTAGGTACTCGTCCAGCCCTTCAATATCCTCGTTGTGCGCATAAATGTTCGTAGCAACGAACACTTTGGCTCCGTAGCCATTGGCAAACTCCACCGCTTCACGCATTTCTTCAAGCGAAAAGTTGTCTGCACTAGAACGAAGGCCATATTTCTGCCCACCAATATATACCGCGTCGGCACCATAGTGGATGGCGAATTTCAATTTTTCCAAATTGCCCGCAGGGGCTAGTAATTCCGGCTTATGCAGTCTAACACGCTTTCCTCTTGCTCGTGCTTCTAATGCTGTCGTCATCTCGAAAACGCACCTTCTTCCATCTATCAATATACCTGTTCTTTATAGAAAAACCCGAAAGACAATTCACGCTCTGGGTCTTGCAATTCTGTTATAGCATCCAGCCACTCCTGCTGGAACTCAAATCTTTGAGGGTCTGCAGCATAAGCGTCAATGACAGCACGATAATTGCGAACAACCGCCTCGTTATACGCAACTGATTTCAAAAGGCCTTCGATTTTGAAGCTATCGATTCCGCCATCCATAAGTTCAGGCAAATTTTCCAGCATGCAAAAATCCTCAGAGCTCATGATATGCGTGCCGTTACCATCCTCATACACAGGATAACGCTGATCGCGGCGTTCATGCTCAATGAGGAACAGTCCACGTTCAATGGAGCGATCCTCTATGGAGGCATCTTTCCCTTGGTGTTCGATATAATTTTTCACTAGTTCCCGCTTAGAGTGATAAATATTAGTGATACCATGTACTTGGACTTCAACGGCTAGCTCTGTGTTTTCCTTAAAAGCCAAAACCTGTTCCATGTTTAGCTCTCTAGCCAGCACAACTCGGTTTGCACCCTGTCTGCCCCAATAATTCGCTGTCGCGAAATTGGTAGAAGTCATCTCCGCATTCCAATGCAGTGCTAGCGGCTTGGGTAACGTTCGCGCAGCCATAAGGACTGCGGGATCACCGAAAATAACGCCATCCACGTTATAGTCTTGCAGCTTGCTTAAATACTCTGACAGCCCCTCCAAGGAGTTATTGTCAAAAATTTTGTTCACAGACACATATACCTTTGCCTGTCTCTCATGTGCCCAAGTTACTGATTCTCCAATCTCCTCCAGCTTCACGTCTCCAGGCAGACGCATAGCGTAGCGCTCTTCTCCAATAATCACACTGTCTGCGCCGGCTTCAATCATTTTTTTCAATTCAGCGCTACTACCGCAGCTTATTACTAACTCTGGTTTTTTCACTTGCTTACCCTACCTTCTGTCAGCTTCCTAACGTGGTATTAATTCGCGGTTTTTTTACTTTCCGCAATATTCTTTTTGTGCTCCTCAAATGTCTCTGCGAACAAATGCCCTTTTGTGCCGTCTTTCTTCGTTACATAAAACAAATACTTCGTTTCTTGCGGATAGATCGCTGCTTTCATCGAGGCGAGACTCGGACTAGCAATTGGCCCCGGAGGCAGTCCTGTATTCAAGTACGTATTATAAGGGCTTTGTATTTGCAAATCCTTTTCCAACAACCGTTCCTTGGACTTATCAAATAAATATTGCACCGTAGCATCAATTTGCAGTGGCATATTCTTTTTCAATCTGTTTTGGATAACGCCGGATACAAGGGCTCGTTCTTCGTCCTGAACGACCTCTCGCTCAATTAGAGATGCGATCGTCAGCATCTGATGTACGCTAAGTCCGCGCTCTTTGAGCTTGTCCTTCCAGTCAGGCGGCAGCGTTGCAAGCTTCTTGTCCAGTTGCTCCAGTGTTCTCTCAATGAACTCTTGTTCCGTCGAACCCTTTTTAAACTCGTAGGTTTCCGGGAACAAATATCCCTCAAGCCGGTGCTTCAAATTCTTGTTGTCCGGTATGTCGTTCGCGGCAGTATCTTCTGTCAGACCTACAGGCGCATCTGCCAGCTTCAAAAACACATCTTTGTCCCATGGCGTCTGCTCACTTAATTTGGAGGCAATTTGATCAACGGTGTACCCTTCAGGAATCGTTATCCGAATAACCTCTTCCTTGACCGTTTCACCTTTATTCAGCTTCTCTATCATCTCATCGAACGTTAACCCAGGCTTCATGTCATATTCCCCAGCTTGAAGCCTCGAGCCCTGTTTCTTTACTTTTAAATAATACGTAAAAATGGATGAATTCTTAATAAGTCCCTTCGTTTCAAGCTCCCTCGCGATCTGTACAGATCCGGCGCCTTGGGGAATGGATACCCTCACTTCTTGCTCAGAGGCTGTCACCGGCTGCAGTGCATTCGCAATATATACTCCTATACCGCTTGCTATCCCGATAATAATGAGCAGAAACAGACCGACGAGTAGAAGCGTTACCTTCAGCTTCTTTCGTTTCGTCGTATTCCCTGCGCTCTCTTGATCAAGCATGTTGTTCACGATGATCCTCCTAAACGTTTTGCAGCAGCAAAACTCTGCTATCGCAAGCTCTCCAAGCAAACAAAAACGAGCGGATGCGCTCCGCTCGGTTGTTTACTTCTTACAAGTCATCCTGATCTGGAAATACCATCTCGTCGTAGAGCTCCGAAACGGTTTCGTATTCTTCGTCGTCTTCGATGGTTTCCAGCTCGTATTCGCCTTCTGCATTCTGCGTCACTCGGAAAACAGCAACCTCGTCTTCCTTCTTGAGCTCATCGGATTGCAAAACCGCATACGTTTTATTGTCATAAACGAATTCTTTAAGAAGATGATAAACCGTTGATTCATTTTGCTCATCAAACAAAATAATATCATCCCCGTAAGCTTTACGCAATACGTCAGAGAGCGTCGTACTCATGCTTCTTCTTCCTCATCGAACTCTGCCATTAATGTATTAAATGTTTCTTCCACGATATTCCACTCTTCTTCATCATCGATAGTGAACAGCTTCAGATCTTCACCGTCATCATCTTCTTCATAACGGAATGCATACACTTCATCGGATTCTTCGTCTCCTCCGTCAGTAGGCACTACCATCATGTACTTCTTGTCAGAACCGTCCACTTCGAATTTCATGATAACCTCGAACTCTTCTTCGTTGCCTTCATCGTCCGGGATGTAAATGATTTCTGGTTCCTCTTCACGCAATTCTTCTTTGGACATGTTCATTCACCTCTTCATATTGGCATCCATATACCCTTGCAGGATGATCTGCGCGGCCATTTTATCAATGACCTGCTTCCGTTTCTTCCGGCTCACATCTGCTTCAAGCAGTGTGCGAGTTGCAGCGACGGTCGTTAAGCGCTCATCCCACAAGTGTACAGGTATACTTAATTTTTGTTCTAACTCTTTCGAGAACTGGGTGGCCAATTCGCCACGAGGACCAATCGTGTTGTTCATATTTTTGGGTAAGCCAACGACAATTTTCGTGACACCATACTGTTCGACAATCGCAACCAGTCGGTTAATGTCTTCTCCTGGCTTACGACGATGTATGACTTCCAGCGCTTGTGCGGTCCATCCCAGCTCATCGCTCATCGCTACACCGATCGTTTTATCCCCGTAATCCAAACCTATCCATCTCATGCGGTTCTCATTTCCTTCTATTTGTGTTGACCCAGATAAGCACGAACCAACTCTTCAATCAGTTCGTCCCGTTCCCGTTTACGAATGAGGCTGCGCGCATTATTATGCCGTGGAATATAAGCAGGATCTCCGGAAAGCAAGTACCCGACAATCTGGTTGATCGGATTATACCCTTTTTCCTGAAGAGCATCGTACACCGCTAATAACACATCTTTGGGCGATGTCTCAATTTCTTCTGCTTTCACGTTGAACTTCATCGTTTTATCCATGGAACTCATCAGGAGCACCTCACTTTCCTTGTGATACCATTTGTAAATATTTGATAACTCTTCCGTGTATACTGGTTTATATTCTCTATGGGTTTAAAAATTCCTGTCCCCCAAAAAAATAATTATGCAAATTGCGACAGAAGTCCTTCAACACCGGAAAGTGCAGCCTGCAACTTGGAAGCGTCCTTGCCGCCTGCTTGTGCCATATCTGGTCGGCCTCCACCGCTTCCGCCTACTGCTGTAGCTACTTCTTTAATAATTTTGCCGGCATGGAACCCTTTCGCTACAAGATCTGGTGTAACGGCTGCAACCAAATTAACTTTGTCGTCAGCCACTGCGCCTAGAACGATAACAGCGGAGCCTAATTTTGTCTTCATTTCATCAACAATGTTGCGAAGTGAATCCATATCTGCTGCGTTCACTTGGGCAGCTAGCATCGCAACGCCAGCAACTTGCTTCACTTGATCCGTTAACGATCCCGCTTCAATACGACCTAGTTTGCCGCGCAGCGACTCGTTTTCACGTGACAGCTCCTTCACTTGCTGCAGAGCCRCTTCTACACGCTTCGGAACGTCCTGAACGTTCGTCTTGAGCATGCCTGCTGCTTCTTTCAACAATTGCAGCTGCTGATCAAGGTATTCGTACGCGCTACGGCCTGAAACAGCTTCGATCCGACGTACGCCAGATCCGATCCCAGACTCGCTTACGATTTTGAAAAGGCCGATTTGCCCCGTGTTCTGAACGTGACAGCCGCCACACAGCTCTAAGCTGTAATCGCCGACTTGTACGACGCGCACGATATCGCCGTATTTCTCGCCGAACAATGCCATAGCTCCCATCGCTTTTGCATCAGCAATTGGTTTCAATGAAATATCGACATTGATGTTATTCCAAATTTGACGGTTCACGCGCTGCTCAACATCCTGCAATTCTTCGCTGGTAATGCTGCCGAAATGCGAGAAGTCGAAACGCAAACGATCCGGTTCTACCAGGGACCCTGCTTGGTTAACATGTGAGCCTAGAACTTCTTTCAAAGCTTTATGCAGCAAATGCGTAGCCGTATGATTCTTGATAATATCCCCACGCTCAGCAGGTGCAACGATAGCTTCTACCGTGTCACCTTTGCGCAGAACACCAGACTCCACTACGACCTTGTGAACATGCTGCCCATGAGGCGCTTTAATGACATCTTCAACCTTCAGCGTAACTTGACCGTTACGGATTGTTCCGAAGTCGCTCACCTGACCGCCGCTTTCCGCATAGAAAGGTGTGCGGTCCAGAATGACCTGGCATGTCTCGCCTACACCTACGATGTCGACAAGCTCATTCTCATGCACAATTGCTTCAATAATAGCAGTAACTACCAATTCATTATAACCAACAAATTCGCTTTTAACCGTCAATTCAGACAGCGGGCCGCCTTGTACCTTCATTCCGCCTTCTTTTTGACTAGCAGCTCTTGCACGGTCACGCTGTTCCTGCATCGAAGCATCGAACCCTGCGCGGTCAACCGTCAGACCTTTTTCTGAAGCAAAATCTTCCGTCAAATCGAACGGGAAACCATACGTATCATATAATTTAAAAGCATCTGGTCCGCTGATTTGATTCGTACCGGCTTGACGCGTCTTTTCGACCATATCCGCAAGGATAACCAAACCATCGCTTAACGTTTCATGGAAACGCTCTTCTTCMGTACGAATGACCTTCTCGATAAACTCATGTTTGTCTACAACCTCTGTGTAGTAAACGCCCATGATTTCACCGACGGTAGCAACCAGTTTGTACAGGAACGGTTTATCTTGACCAAGCACTTTCCCGTAACGCACAGCACGGCGAAGCAAACGACGGATAACATAACCACGTCCTTCATTAGAAGGAAGTACACCATCGCCTACGGAGAAGGCAACCGTACGAATGTGATCGGCGATTACTTTAAGCGCCACATCGTGATCATCGTTCACATGATAAGCCACGCCTGTAAGCTCACAGGTCTTATCGATAATCGGCTTGAACAGATCCGTGTCAAAGTTGGAATCTACATCTTGCAGAATCGAAGCGAAGCGCTCCAGTCCTGCGCCTGTATCAATATTTTTGTTAGGAAGCGGTGTGTAGCTGCCATCCTTATTATGATTGAATTGTGTAAATACAAGGTTCCATACTTCCAAGAAACGTTCGTTTTCTCCCCCTGGCCAGCACTCAGGATCGGATAAATCGCCATATTTGTCGCCACGGTCATAGAAAATTTCCGTACAAGGGCCACATGGACCTTCTCCGATGTCCCAGAAATTATCTTCTTTGAGCTTGTAGATACGCTCTTCCGGGATACCGATTTGTTTATGCCAAATCTCAAAAGCTTCTTCATCGTCTTCGTGCACAGTAACGGAAATACGATTCGGATCAAAACCGATCCATTGCGGATCCGTCAGAAACTCCCAAGCCCATGGAATGACTTCTTTTTTAAAGTAGTCACCGATAGAGAAGTTGCCTAACATTTCGAAGAATGTATGGTGACGACGCGTTTTCCCGACATTCTCAATGTCGTTCGTACGAATACATTTCTGAGCATTGGTAATACGCGGATTCTCAGGGATTTCCCGTCCGTCCAAATAAGGCTTTAGAGGCGCAATACCTGCGTTAATCCATAGCAACGACGGATCATTATGCGGAACAAGCGAAGAGCTGGGCTCTACTTTATGCCCTTTACTTGCGAAGAACTGCAACCATTTGGAACGAATTTCACTTGCCTTCATCTCTCTCAAGCCTCCATATTTACCTATAATGTTTGAAAACAAACAAAAAACGCCCCTGTAACATACAGGGACGAATCATCGCGGTACCACCCTGGTTATTGCGTTTCCCTTCCACCCAAGCCTGCGGCAGAGGAAACCTAGCAATCTCCTTGTGCGGATCTGTAACGGGTCCATCCGGTGGAGTTCATCCACACTCCGAAATTAGCGTTCAGCCATCCTAGCACCGAGAGGTTCTTCCAGCCGGATTCGCGATAAAAGCTGCATTCCGGAACCTCATCTCTGACAGTGGACTATGACTTACTTCAATTTCATCAACGCTTTTGCAGTAGATCTAGATAAGGCAAATTATAACTTTATGCCTGAACCGTGTCAATATTCATAAATGTTCATGGAACCAGTTTGGTGTGGGCATCGTAAGTACATTACAATATCGTTCTAACAAATTCGCCGAGGAAGTGATGCTAATGGATTTATCAGCACTTATGCTGCTAGGGTTAATTACACCTGTTTTTGTACTCGTAATCTATATCATGGTTAAAACGCTCATTAAGTACCATGATCCCGCAAGTCATGATGCACAGGGGTTTTGTGCGTCTATTTGTACTTCTACGCTTAGATTCAGCTAAGTTGTTGGCCTATGAACATAATGCAAGAAGACGTGCTGAACAATCACTTTCATGACCGCGAAGAAGGGTACCGCTAATATTAATCCGACTATACCCGCTACTTCCCCGCCTACCAATAAGGCAAAGATAATCATCAACGGATGCATATGCAGTTTTTTACCTACTACCTGCGGCGAAATGACATTCCCCTCAAGAATTTGTACAGCTAAATTCACAAGCGCGACGAACAGCACCATTTTTAACGAAATCGTTGAAGCCATAATGATCGCCGGCGCGGCTCCAAAAAACGGGCCAAGGTAGGGAATGATATTGAATACCGCCACCACGCTAGCGAGCAAAAGCGCATACGGCATACCAATGAGCCAATACCCCAAATAGGCAAGTCCTCCAATAATGACGCAAACCAACAGTTGTCCGCGAATATAATTTCCAAGTGCAGTATCAATATCGATGAGAAGCTTGACTGTTTTCTTACGATGCTCCTTCGGTACGATAGCAAGCGCCGTTTTCTCGATAATTTGAAAGTCTTTCATCATATAAAAGGCAACGAACGGCACGATAAAAGCAATAAACAACATGCTGATCGTACTTCCAATTTGATTCATGTAGTTCGATATGGCCATGGAAATGGTATTCTCCAACTTCGTTAAGGAGTGATTAAAGCCCGTACGCACACTGTCAGGCAGCAGCCGATTCTGGTTAAAGCCGTCCACAATCGATTGCGCACGAATTTCCATTTGCGGCATGTGCTCGTTCAGCTCCGCGATTTGAGTCATAAATACCGGAGTCATATTCATGATGATGACAGTGAGAGATGAAATAAAGACACAATAAATCAACAGCACGGCGATTGTTCTCGGCACTTTGCGCTGGTTCAGCATGTTCACTATCGGGTTCAAAATGTAAGAAATAATCACCGCGATGAAAAATGGCGCTAATATCGCTTTTAAAAAAGTAAATAAGCTTAATAAAATAGGTTTAATTAGCAGCAGCATATAGACACATGCCAGTGCCAGAAGTAGGTACACCAGCCCTACAAACCATCGATTCCTCCAAAAACGTTCCATTTCGCTCACCTCAGTGATTCTAAATATGTCTACGCTCATACAGTATATGTACATGCTGGTCAAATTAACCTTATGGATAAAAACAAAGAGACGTTACTTCTCAAGCACTGATGTGCCGAAAAGCAACGTCTCCCGTTTGCTATTATGATTAATTTAGTTTGCGTGTTCTTCGATCAATGGCATTTCTTCTTCAAAAAATAAATCATCCAGAGAACTTAGCGTACCGTCTTCTTCTACTTGATACACGGACATTTTCTCTCCGTTGACGCTGAGTTCGATAAAGCAACCCCAGCAATAAAATTGATGGGAACCGATCTTTCCAATATCTTTGGAATTACAGTTTGGACAACGCATCTTGCTCACCCTATTCTTCTTTGGATACGAAGAGTTCTTCTACTTCCTGAGAGCAATGTACAGGCACTATAATGGCATCTTCACCTTTGGTTGCCGAATCCGGCATGGGAAGCCATTTACGCCCTTCCTTTAAATCAGAAATAAACCCTTCGGACAATTCATAACCTACTATTTGTTTACCCCAATCTTGTGTTAAATAAACATCTTCTACCACGCCTAATTTGTCTCCGCCGACTGTAACKACTGGAAGACCTTTAATCGGGTGGCTTCCTTCCAGAAAAGCATGGCATTCATCTGCCTGCTCAAACTCGGTTATGACATTTTGGTTCGGTATGGTAACGGCATCTTCGCCTGCAGCGACAACTCCATCCCACGGTACGTACCGTAAGGAGGAAAACCACATCTTTGCTTCTAGAATAATGCCTCGTATGTTCCATTCAGGGTCAATCATCAAATCTTTTACTTGGCCTATTTGTTTACCGGAATCTACCGTCAGAACGGGAAGTCCGATCAAATCATGCGCTCTGCGCAAGGTGTTTTCCTCCTAGAACCACCCGGTACTAATTATTACGCAGCCGATTGATAATGGTTGCAATTTTCTGGGCAGCTGTTTCAATTTGATCTTTAGAATTCCCCATTCCAAAGCTAAATCGAACGGCAGAGGCTGTAACATTTTCTGGGAGTTTCATCGCTTGTAGAACGTGAGACACTTCTAGTGAGCCTGAGGTGCACGCAGAACCGCTTGCTGCAGCCACATCTTCTAGATCAAGATTCATAAGCAGCGTCTCGGTAGATACGCTAGGAAAGCTGATGTTCAGAATATGCGGAACTTGTTGTTCGGCATGTCCATTTATCGTAAATTGATCACGGCCTAATTGCTGCTCCAAGCTAGTAAGCATACACCACACCGTTAGGACCATATATTTTATGAGCAGATAAGCTTAGCAAATCAACCGGCAATTCATGTAAATTCAGCGGTAATTTACCTAAGGCTTGAACGGCATCAACATGAAAAGGAATGTTCCGGCTTCGTGCTAACCGGCCAACTTCGGCAATTGGTTGAATCGTGCCTATTTCATTATTCACATACATGATAGAGATGAGAGCCGTATCGGGACGAATAGCCGACTCCACATCTTCGACTTGAATAAGACCAGTCGGACCTACTGGAAGGTAAGTGACCTCGTAACCGAGGTCCTCCAGCCGCTCGCAGGGATGCAGAACGGCATGGTGCTCAATCTCTGTCGTAATGATATGTTTCTTGCCATTATTGTTCGCATGAATGATCCCAAAGATCGCCATATTGTTGCTCTCAGTCCCGCCGCTCGTATAAATGAGCTCGCCAGGCAGACAGCCAAGTGACTTCGCCATTGCGTCACGAAAACGGTTAAGTGCTGTTCTCGTCGCTCTGCCGAAGCTATGCGTGCTGGATGGATTGCCAAAATAGGCTGTATAAAAAGGAAGCATAGCTTCCATAACGTCGGGGTGCACCGGCGTGGTCGCCGCGTGATCAAGATAAATAGGATTCATAAATCACCTTTAAATATAAAACATGTAATTGTCGTGCTGGCCTGCGTCTTCAAAAGAGATTAGGTTCGCAAGTGTTGTAGAATCAAGCACTTCCGCAATACTGTCGCGGATACGAATCCATAAATCGCGCTTCGCCGGATCATCTTCCTCCGTAAAGTCGACAGGACTAATCGGTCCTTCCAACACGCGAATTACTTCTCCCGCTGTCACTTGATCAGCAGCTTTGGAGAGAATATATCCACCGTACGCTCCACGAATGCTCTTGACCAATCCCGCGTTACGCAAAGGAGCAACAAGCTGCTCGAGATAATGCTCGGATAGCTGATGCTTTTCGGCAATACTTTTCAGTGAAGTCGGTCCTTCACCAACTCGATTGGCCAGCTCCATCATGATTGTTAAACCATAGCGGCCTTTTGTGGAAATTTTCAAAATTACACCTCATTCAACATTTATGCCATCAAGGGGGCTAATTGATATTACGAGAAATTGTGAGTTGTTTACCTTCTGCTTTGTCTACGTTCAGACATCATGCTCGTCCCTATCTAGGTAAACAGCGTTTCCATTTTTAACAAAAACATTCCTAAACATCCGTATATCGTATCTATGTTATCATAATTCCTTGTTCTGTGGGGGAAAAACAATGACATTCTCATGAAATATTTTAATTTTTAACTAGAGAGATGTATAATAGGAAGAGTTTCAAGGATAAACGACTTTGTCGTCCTTTTTAGGACAAGCGCGTTTGTCAAGGTAGAGCGAAGCAAAAGTAAAAAACGTATACTTTCTTATCTACTAAAAAAGTATTACAGGATGGAAAAGAGGAACACAAGCCATGAATAGAAAAACACGTGTCATTCTGGGTATGTCCGGGGGTGTCGATTCTTCTGTAGCCGCACTGCTCTTGAAAGAGCAAGGCTATGAAGTCATTGGCATTTTCATGAAAAACTGGGACGATACTGATGAGTTTGGCCATTGCACAGCCGAAGAAGATGCAGAGGATGTCCGCAGAGTATGCGATCAGCTCGGAATCCCTTTTTATACAGTTAATTTTGAAAAACAGTACTACGATAAGGTGTTCGCTTATTTCTTGGACGAGTACACCAAAGGTCGCACGCCGAATCCGGATGTCATGTGCAACAGAGAGATTAAATTCGGTGAATTGCTCCAGAAAGTCATCGATTTGGGCGGCGACTATATCGCAACCGGCCACTATGCCCAAGTGAAAGAACAAGACGGCGAGTACGTGCTCCTGCGGGGCAATGATCCAGGCAAGGATCAAACTTACTTCCTTAACGTGCTTACACAGCAGCAGCTGTCCAAAGCGATGTTCCCGATCGGTCATTTGCCGAAACCTGAGGTTCGTAAAATTGCCGAAGCAGCTGGTCTTGCAACTGCAAAGAAAAAAGACAGCACAGGCATTTGCTTCATCGGCGAGCGCGACTTCAAAGAGTTCCTAAGCCAATATTTGCCTGCTAAACCCGGCAATATGGTTGATATCCGGAATGGCGAAGTAAAAGGCCGCCACGACGGGCTGATGTACTATACGCTAGGTCAAAGACAAGGTCTTGGCATTGGCGGTTCAGGTTCTGGCGAGCCCTGGTTTGTCGTGGATAAAAATTTGGAAACCAATGAGCTTCTTGTCGTTCAAGGCGAACAGTACCCAGGAATTTACTCCAAGGGGCTTACAGCGACAGATGTTAACTGGATCTCTCCGAAGAGACCTCAAGGCTCCTTCGCCTGCACAGCCAAATTCCGCTACCGTCAGCCTGACCAAGGTGTTGTTCTGACCTTCATGGAAGATGGAACGATTGAAGTCGTATTTGATGGCCCGCAGAAGGCTGTAACGCCTGGACAATCCGTTGTTTTCTATGACGGTGATATTTGTTTAGGCGGCGGTGTAATTGATAAAGTTCATAAATAATACTAGATACAATAGACGGTTCGAGAAGGAAGGATGGTCAGTTTGATTAACATGAATGAGGCGGCCCTGCAGGCTGCAACGTACGAGGATGTTACGAAAATCGTGAAAGAGGTCGGCATCCTACCTCTCTCTTCTTTCATACCGGATCATCCTTCACTTGAATCCATAACAACACAAGAACAATGGCATACGGGCCTAGAGACGGATCCTTGGCTTTGGCGAGATCGCTTGCCTGGTGACGGACTTGCTGCCTATGGTCGTTTTTTTGCAAAGAAACCTTTATTAATTTCAGCGGAACTCTTCCCACTAGTGAAAAATTTGCTGGAAGAACCTTACTCCGTGGAAGAACGCTATGAAGACGGGCAGCTGCCCAAATCAGCGGTCGAGCTGTTCCAAGCCGTTGAAGCGAACGAGGGCATTGATGTCAAAGAGCTACGGGCTGTTACCGGAATGAAAGCTAAAGAATCCAAAAGTGAATTCGACCGTGCGCTTATTGAACTCCAGAGCACAACGGATATTGTGATTGCAGGCATCAGCGAGCGTTTGAATGCCAATGGAACAAAAAACGGCTGGAACAGCACCTGCTACATGACCGCACTTCATTGGATGGAGCTTCACCGACTAGCGGTGAATACTTCCCCCACCCCTGAAGCGAAAAGACAGTTCAGAGCCTATATTCAGGAACGCTATAGTTCCAAAGCTGTTCAGTACCTTGGGAAGATTTTTAAGTTATAAGGATTTGCCAAACAAGACGTGGGCCTCTTATGAGGCTCTTTTTTATCTCCTCAATCTGCAAGAAGTGCCCATATTTACCTCAGTACCTGCTAGTATGCAGCTTCGCACCTACGCGAACCATAAAGTCGAAAGGTGTGAGCGAATGAGGAAAATCTCAGCCGTGTTTCTCCTACTTGGACTAAGTTGGTGCAGCACAGCACATGCGAGCATGGAAACAGACATGGTAGAAGCTATAGCCCATCAACCAGCTCCGTCTCAAAAACCTGACCCTCTCTATGCCAAATGGAGCCGAATCGCTTTTCACGAGGCTGGCAAAGTATACACTTTACTAGATTACAAGTATTTGGGGCATTCCCGTGTAGCTCCAGGCGTAGATCAACAGCAATTYCGCTTCTGGGTTAGACATCAAGGCGTTGAATTTCCGCTAATCGTATCTATCCRGTATGACCCTGTGTCAGAAAAGCTTTTTACCATTGAAATGGAACAAGAAAGAAGAGGGAACTTACAGATCCTATAGATCTGCAGGCTTCCCTCTTCTTTTGTGTTGATTCTGCCGCATCTTATCTTCCGTTCCCTGCTCGCTGGCTGCAAAGATGATTTCATGTTTAACTTCATCCGGTAAATACTGCTGTTGCACATAATGCCCCGGATAGTCATGCGGATACATATATCCTTTGTGCCCGAGCTTTTCCGCTCCCTTATAGTGTGTATCCCGCAAATGTAGCGGTACGTCCGCAGATTTTACGCGCTCCATCAACTGTTCCGCGCGAGAGATAGCTATCGGGATTGAATTCGATTTGGGACTCTCTACAGCGAATAAAATTGCCTGGGAAATGACGTACTTGGATTCCGGCCAGCCGATCTTGTGGTACGCGTCCATGGCCGTCACAGACTGCACCATAGCCTGCGGGTTGGCAAGGCCGATATCTTCACTGCTGGCGACGATAAGCCGCCGCAGGAACGTCATAGGGTCCATGCCGAGCTTCTCGACGGCATACAAGAACCAGAACAGCGCGGCGTCACTGGAGCCGCGCACGCTCTTGTGAAAGGCGGACAAGACGTCGTACTGCGTCGACTCGTCCGCTTTCACGATGGGGCGGCGGATTGACTCTTCCGCCACCTCAAGCGTGATCCGAACCGTACCATCCGGTTCGGGCGAGGTCGTCAGCGCTGCCAGCTCCAGCGCGTTCAAAGAGCGGCGGATGTCGCCAACGGCCATCTGCGCAATATGCTCCAGCGCCTCCTCGTCCACGTGGAGGCGCATGAAGCCGAGCCCCTTGTCGGGATCGGCGATGGCTCTTCGCATGGAGATGAGCGCATGCTCCGCCGTGAGGGGCTCGAGCTGAAACAGCGTCGAGCGCGACAGCAGAGCCCCGTTCACATGGTGAAACGGGTTCTCTGTGGTCGCCCCGATGAAGATGAGGATGCCCTGCTCTACGGCAGGCAGCAGCGCATCCTGCCGCGAGGTGTTGAATCTGTGTACCTCGTCCAGGAACAGGATCGTCTTGCGGCCGTACATCGCTTTATTGGTCTTGGCGAGCTCAATGATCTCTCGCACATCCTTGACCGAAGCATCGACAGCGTTCAGCTTCATGAACTCTCCCTTAGTCTTGTTCGCGATGATATTCGCGAGGGTGGTCTTCCCTGTGCCTGGTGGACCATAGAGCAGGATTGAGCTCACTTGATCGGCTTCAATGGCTCTGCGCAGCAGCTTGCCTTTGCCGACAATCTGTTCCTGGCCGATGTACTCATCCAGCGTTGTGGGTCGCATACGGTCGGCGAGCAGCTTGCCGGTCGGTTCTTGCGATGAGGCATATGTAAACAAGTCCATGTTGGTTATTCCTTTGCTTTGGGTTTAAATAGACAGTTCCATTATACCCCTCATCGGTTGGACTGTCATGTCTTGTAAGTTGATGGCTGCTCGGCATGGGCGCGATGGGAAGCTGTATTTCGTACAGTAAGTTTGATGCGAAACGGATATTTCGAGATAGGTTACTGTATTATCTACAGTAAATAATGGCGATTTGGTTGGAAATCGGGCAATCTCTCGGAATTTGCTGCACATTTTGCATGATCTTAGAGGTTTAGGGCTGAATTTGACTTATTTGATGCACAAAATGCATCAAATATGGACTGTCACGTGTCGAGCTGGATACCCCTCAATGGTAGGGGTGTCAGGTCGCAGTCTTCAGGGTCGGGGCTGCGGCTGCGGCTGCGATTGGGGTTGGGGTTGGGGTTCGGCTTGGGGTCAAGTTCGCTCAAATAGCACCCTATAGCTCTCTCCGCACCACGTTCCAACAACAAAAAGGAGCCATCCCAACAGGTCATTCCTGACCAGTTAAGATAACCCCTTTTCCACTCTTGCTTATTTCTTCAAACCAATTTCAAGAAGATCTTTCACGGCTACGCTCACCATGATCAATCCTGCCACCGGAGGAACGAAAGCGTTGCTCGCTGGTGGCTGCTTCGCTTTGCGAATTTCCGGCGCATTCGCTGGTACGATTTGTTGCGTGACGTCTTCACGCGGTTTCATCGGCTCTTCGGTCGAGAAGACGACCTTGACGCCTTTTTTGATGCCTTCTTTGCGCAGCTTCTGGCGTACGACCCGAGCGATCGGGTCCATGCTCGTTTTGGAGATATCCGCAACTTTGAACAATGAAGGGTCCATTTTGTTAGCGGCCCCCATGCTGGAAATAATCGGAATTTTCCGCTCCAGACACTGCATAATCAGATGAATTTTATAGGAAATGGTGTCACTGGCATCGAGCACGTAATCAATGTGATGAGCGAACACTTCCTCATAGGTTTCCTCTGTATAAAACATCCGCATGGAAATAACATCGCATTCCGGATTAATTAATTTGATGCGATCGCGCATGAGATCGGCTTTAGGCTGCCCTACGGTCGTTGTAAGGGCATGAATCTGACGGTTGATATTCGTGATGTCGACAACGTCCTTGTCGATCAGGATAAGCCGTCCGACCCCTGTACGCGCCAATGCTTCTGCAGCAATGGCACCAACACCGCCGATACCCAAAACGGCGACGGTACTGTTTTTCATAATATCCAGACCTTCAGGGCCAATGGCTAGTTCAGTCCGCGAAAATTGGTGAAGCATAGAAACACGTCCTCTTTCAATGTTCTTAGGCTTTGGCAGGCTGCTTAAGCGCTAAGCGAATCGACAGCTGATCAAGCTGCTTGTCATCTACAGTTCCCGGTGCATCCATCAACAGGTCAGTCGCGCTCGCTGTTTTCGGGAATGCAATGGTTTCTCTCAAGTTGGTACGGCCTGTAATCAGCATCACCAAACGGTCAAAACCGAATGCAAACCCGCCGTGTGGAGGAGTTCCATATTCGAACGCTTCTAGCAAGAAGCCGAATTTATCCGTTGCTTCTTCTTTGGAGAAACCAAGCGCTCCGAACATTTTTTCTTGCACTTCACGTTGGTAAATACGCATGGAACCGCCGCCTACTTCATAACCGTTCAAAACAAGGTCATATGCTTGAGCGCGAATTTGGCCTGGGTCCGTGTCAAAGAAATGAATGTCTTCTTCATTAGGACGCGTGAACGGATGGTGCTCGGCAACATAACGTTTGGCTTCTTCGTCGTATCCAAGCAGCGGGAAGTCTACAACCCATGCATACTTGAACTTGGAATCGTCGATAAGTCCAAGTTGACGACCGATTTTCAGACGAAGGTTCCCTAGGACATCGGCAACGACTTTCTTTTTATCCGCGGAGAAAAGAAGTAGATCTCCTTCTTCAGCGCCAAGACGCTCAGTTAAAGCAGCAATTTCAGCTTCGTTAAAGAATTTCACGATAGGCCCTTTGAATTCGCCGTCTTTCACTTGAATCCATGCTAAGCCTTTGGCTCCGTAACGCGCCGCGAATGGCAGCAGGTCATCGATTTCTTTGCGGCTCCAAGTCCCACAACCTTTGGCATTCAACGCTTTAACTTGGCCTCCGCCTTTTACTACATTCGCAAATACTTGAACGCCGGAAGTCTGAACGATATCCGATACATCTTCTAGCTCTAGTCCGAAACGCAGATCCGGTTTGTCTGAACCATATTTCGCCATCGCATCCGCATGTGTAATACGTTGGAAAGGACGCGGAATTTCGACCTGAGCAGTCTCTCTCATCAAATTAACGACAAGTTCTTCCAAAATATCCAGCAGCTGATCTTGCGCTAGGAAGGAAGTCTCAATGTCGACTTGTGTAAATTCCGGTTGACGGTCTGCACGAAGGTCTTCGTCGCGGAAACAACGTGCGATTTGGTAGTAACGCTCCAGACCACTAACCATCAATAACTGTTTGAAAATTTGTGGAGATTGCGGCAGTGCGAAAAACTCGCCTGGGTGAACACGGCTTGGCACTAAATAATCGCGAGCGCCTTCCGGTGTGCTTTTCGTCAAAATCGGTGTTTCAACTTCCACAAATCCTTGGTCATCCAAGAAATTACGGAAAATTTTGGACGCTTTCGAACGAAGCATCAACGTTCTTTGCATTTCTGGACGACGAAGGTCCAAATAACGGTATTTCAAACGAACGGCTTCATCCACATCTACACCGTCTTCGATGAAGAACGGAGGTGTTTTGGCAGCGTTCATGATTTCGATTTCCGTTACCTGAATTTCAATCTCACCTGTAGGGATGTTTTTATTGATTGTTTCTGCATCACGTTCAACGATTTTCCCTTTTACTGCAAGCACATATTCGTTGCGTGCACGATCAGCAATAGCTAGAGCGTCTCCTGAGAAATCCGGGTTAAATACAGTCTGTACAAGCCCGCTGCGGTCACGAAGATCAATAAATAGAACGCCGCCTAAGTCACGTCTTCTTTGTACCCACCCGTTTAATATTACAGTCTGTCCTACCTGGGCTTTCGTAAGCTGCCCGCAATGATGTGTTTTGAGCATCATAATGTTGTTGCCTCCTCATGAGTAGTTGAATAATTGAAAGCTATCTATTCGAATAGTGTCTTTGCAGCATTTGAGGCAAGATCCACTAGACTTACAATGACTTGAGAACCTGTTTCCATTTGCTTCAGTGTAATTTCGCCGCGGGCCAACTCATCGTCTCCGAGAATCGCCACATACTTCGCCTGGAAACGGTCAGCTGATTTCATTTGCGCCTTCATTTTGCGCCCTTGGTAGTCCTTCTCAGCTTTGAGGCCTTGAACCCTTAACTGGTGCAGCAGCTTCGTGACTTCTTTCTCGGCAGGCTCACCTAACCCGATGAGGTACACATCCAGCGGATCTGGTTTCGGGATTTCAACACCTTGCGCTTGAAGCACAAGCAGAATACGTTCCAGTCCTAGACCTAGGCCTACGCCTGGTTGATCTGTACCATGACCGCCGATTTGCTCAACGAGACCGTTGTAACGCCCACCGCCGCCAATTGTATCGATAGCTCCGATGCCAGCTGCTTTGTATTCAAAAGCGGTGTGTGTGTAATAATCAAGCCCGCGCACTAGGCGAGGATTAACTCGATAGGGAATATCCATAGCAGTTAAGTGCTCACGAACCAGCGCGAAATGTGTGGAACATTCTTCGTCCAAATAATCCAGAATCTCAGGAGCGCCTTCCCCGTACTTCTGATCGGTTTTGCAATCAAGAATCCGCATAGGATTGCGGTCATAACGGGACTGACAATCTTTGCAAAGCAAATGTTTCACTGGTGCAAAAAATTCCTGCAGTTTCTCGCGGTAAACCGTTCTAACAGAGGGTGTGCCCACTGAGTTGATTTCAACGGTTACTTCTTTTAATCCAATTTCCTTATAAAAAGTGTATCCCAGCGCAATGACTTCTGCATCGATGCTTGGATCCACGGATCCGAAAGCTTCAATCCCGAATTGGTGGAACTGACGGTATCTTCCTGCTTGCGGCTGTTCATAGCGGAACATAGGCCCCACATAGTACAACTTCGTCAAATCCGGCACTCCATACAACTTATTTTCTACATAAGCCCTAACAACGCCAGCTGTCCCTTCTGGACGCAAGGAAATACTG
>NZ_JBFTQB010000120.1:0-25117 GCF_056398785.1 Paenibacillus sp. 01T422
GTACGAAGGCTTAAAGCACTACTTTATCCTCAATTTCCCTCAGCGTGCAGGCGCTTTGCGTGAATTTTTGGAGGAAGTTCTGGGGCCGACCGACGATATTACGCGTTTTGAATATACGAAAAAGAATAATCGGGATGATGCTCCGGCACTAGTCGGCATCGAGTTGAAAAACAAAGATGATTACGAGGGTCTTATTGAGCGTTTGTCCAGTAAGGACTATGGTTACATCGAAATTAATAAAGATCCGAAACTTTTTAATTTGCTAATTTAAGTAAAAATAGCCAGAGTAGAAATAATTGTGATATAGTTAATTAGTCCTGCTTTTTCTCTTTTTACCTGAATATTGTAAAAGGCAAACTTGCCGAAAGGTAAGGACGCAAAGCTCCGGGTCTTAGGTTGCCCCCGCAACGATGATGGCTGGGCTGCCGACAGGAGCAGTTTACCGATACAGGTACGCCTACGGCTATTCCAAATGGAATAGCCTTTTTTGATGACCGGAATGGAGGTTCCMCCCCAATGAGAAGCCTTTTTTTAAAGTGGATTCAACAGACGAAAGCACGGGAGCTCCGCTATTTGGGCATACTGGGTTTCTTTCTGCTGACGGCCAATCTACTTGCTGCTGCTTCTTTTACATTTACCCCGAAGATGATGTTGTTCGTCCTCATTCAAGCGCTCATTTGTTTCTTTTTTGCCATTTGCATCCGCCACCTGCGGCTAAACGGAATCGAACAGGAGGAGAAGAGTAAGCAGCTAGCCTATTTAGCCTACCATGATACATTAACGGGATTGCCGAATCGACGGCTGTTTGAGGACCGCTTGAAGCGCGTACTCCTTCATGCTCAGCGTTATGATCAGCTTGCGGCTGTTGTATTTCTCGATATGGACAGATTCAAGGAAGTCAATGATTCATATGGTCACGCCTCTGGAGATCAGCTTATCCGTCTTGCATCTGAGAGGTTGTTAGGTTGCCTGCGTGGATCGGATACGGTGTACCGTCAGGGCGGTGATGAGTTTATTATTTTGCTTGAATCTTTTACCAAGCCAGAGGACGTCAGGGTAGTGGCTACGCGCATTCAAAATGTGCTGGATGAACCCTTTATCCTGGATGGAAGAACCGTTACAATAACCGCTAGCATGGGGATTGCTTTATATCCGCTAGATGGCACTCGGCCCGAACAGCTTCTTCAGCGTGCGGATGAAGCGATGTACGAGGCTAAGAACCATGAGAATAACCGCTTTCAATTCTATGCGTCGGACATCGATACGATGGTGAAGAGCAAAGCTCACATGGAGAATGAACTCCGTTTGGCTTTAGAGCAGGAACAATTCGAGCTGCAGTATCAGCCGCAATATGAAATTGTAGGCCGCAAGCTCATCGGCACAGAGGTCAGCCTTTACTGGGAGAAGGGGAGCAAGCAGCTCCGTAAGCTCATGGATTGGCGGAAAGCGGCGGATGAATTGGGGTTCATGGTGCCTATCGGCAAATGGGCGTTTCAAACCGCATGCAGACAGATGAGAGGCTGGCAGGATGCAGGCCAAGAGCCGCTTAGAATGACGTTCGCGATTACATCTTCACAATTTAAAGATGATCATTTCATTACTTATATAGCTGATGTGTTGCAAAAAACAGGGATCGATCCCTGCCTGGTCGAACTAGACCTTACGGAGAGCATCACGTCTTCCAACGTGCAAGAAGCGAGCAAGAAGCTGACGATGCTGAAAAAGCTTGGCGTACGCATTGCTATGGATGACTTGTGTACGGGGCTATTTACACGAAGCGGGCTGGAAGGTATGCCGCTGGATAGTGTGAAGCTGGATAGTACACTGATCAGAGACCTTGTCGATGATGACGAGAATCAGCTGCTTGCTGCTGCCATCATCCGGATGGCCCACCGATTAGGGTTGAATTTAATTGCGAAAGGTGTCGAAACGGAAGAACAGTTCGAGTACCTGAAATTTCTGCAATGTACGGAGGTGCAAGGAAAACTGTTCAGCAGTCCGCTATCTTCCAATCAATTCCTGACATTGATGACCGAAAAAAATTAAAAATAGGTCATCTAGATTTTATTGACCGGCGGTAGTATAATAAATAATTGGGGCTTAAAACCTATATTGTGGGGCTTTACAAAAAGACCATGTCAACTTGGTTAACATCACGAATTATGCCGTAAATGATAAATCTTTTAACCAAAGCGCTTGGGAAGGCTTGCAACAACTGAAGAAGTCAACGGGCACAAACGTTAAGAACCTGGAAAGCAAAAGCGATGCTGACTACACGCCTAACTTGAACCAATTCGTAAAAGATGGCTATAACCTGACTTGGGGTATTGGTTTCTTGATGGGTGACGCGCTTAAAACGGTTGCAACTCAAAACCCAAATGCTAAACTTGCGATCATTGATAACGTTGTAGAAGCTCCAAACGTAGAATCTGTAACATTCTCTGAGCAAGAAGGTTCTTACCTTGTAGGTGTGGTTGCAGGTCTTACGACAAAATCCAACAAAATCGGTTTCGTTGGCGGAATTGACATCCCGGTTATCAAACGTTTTGAAGCTGGTTTCGTAGCTGGTGTGAAAGCAGTTAACCCTAATGCAAAAATTCAAATCAACTATACAGGCGCATTCGATAAGCCTGACCTTGGTAAAGCAGCAGCAGCAACGATCTACAATGATGGCGCAGACATCATTTTCCACGCAGCTGGCTCCACAGGTAACGGTGTATTCAACGAAGCAAAAGACCGTGCGAAAAACGGTAAAAAAGTTTGGGTTATCGGTGTAGATAAAGACCAATCCCTTGAGTTCGGCGATGAAGTGACACTGACTTCCATGTTGAAGCGTGTTGACAACGCGGTTGCTCGTGTTTCCAAAGACGTTATCGACAACAAATTCCAAGGTGGTCAAGTCGTTACACTTGGTCTGAAAGATGACGGTGTAGGTCTTCCAGAAACATCTAAGAAAAACGTAACAGCAGATATCTTGAAAAAAGTTGACGAGTACAAAGCAAAAATCATCAGCGGCGAAATCAAAGTCCCTGAAAAACCATAATACGTGTATAATAGGCATAGCGGTTACGAACATCAGCTTGAAGCTGATGAAGGGTGAAATCCATGCCTTGCTGGGTGAAAATGGTGCGGGTAAATCCACATTGATGAATATTTTGTTCGGGCTGTATCAGCCGGACGAAGGCTTTATAAAAGTGCAAGGCAATGAAGTTTTTATTGATAGCCCGAATAGGGCGATTGAGCTGGGCATCGGGATGGTGCATCAGCATTTTAAACTTGTACAGCCGTTTACCGTAACGGAGAACATTATTTTGGGCATGGAGCCAAGAAAAGGGCTGAATGTCGATATCAAAACAGCGCAAGACAAAGTGCGCAAGCTATCTGAGCAATACGGGCTTCGCGTGGATCCAAAAGCAAGAATCGAAGATATTTCCGTCGGCATGCAGCAGCGCGTTGAAATATTGAAAACGCTGTATCGCGGCGCCGATATTCTCATTTTTGACGAACCAACTGCCGTACTAACGCCGCAAGAAATTAGCGAATTGATGGTCATTATGCGCAATCTTGTGAAAGAGGGCAAATCCATCATTCTCATTACACATAAGCTGAAAGAAATTATGGAGATTGCTGATACCGTGACGATTATTCGCCGCGGGAAAGTGATTGGTTCCATTGCAAGCAAAGATGCGAATCCGCAAATTTTGGCCGAGAAAATGGTCGGGCGTGATGTTTCTTTTAAAGTGGATAAGAAAGAAGTGAAGCTTGGGGAGCCTGTACTCCAAGTTAAGAACCTGGTTGTTCGGAATCATCAAGGGCTGGCTGCATTGAAAGAACTTAACATCGAGGTGAAAGCCGGGGAGATTCTGGGCATCGCCGGTGTTGATGGCAACGGACAAAGTGAATTGATCGAGGCATTAACTGGGCTGCGATCTATTGATAGCGGACAAGTGCTGCTGGCGGGAAATGACATCACGAACCATACGCCGAGAGAGATCTCGGAGGCAGGTTTGTCGCATATTCCGGAGGACAGGCATAAGCATGGACTCGTGCTCGATTTCTCCATGAGCGAAAACATGGTGTTGGAGACGTATTTCCATCCCGCCTATAACAAAGCGGGCTTCCTCAATTACGATGCGATTGACCGCCATGCGGAAGCGCTGATTAAGCAGTTCGACGTAAGGACGCCAAGCATTTACAATAAGGCTCGTTCTTTGTCGGGAGGAAACCAACAAAAAGCAATTATTGCCAGGGAAATACACAAGAATCCGAACCTGCTGATTGCCGCTCAACCAACGCGAGGATTGGATGTAGGAGCGATTGAATTCGTACATCGTCAACTGATCGAGCAGCGGAACAAGGGCAAAGCGGTTTTGTTGATTTCTTTTGAGCTGGATGAAATTATGAACGTATCGGACCGTATTGCCGTTATCTACGAAGGACAGATTGTGGGAGAAGTGCTGCCGCAAGAGACGAACGATCAAGAGATCGGGCTTCTGATGGCTGGYAGTAAACACACAGGGAAAGGAGCTGCTCATGAATAAGGTTGCTCGTATTTTTACAAGTGAATCAGCGGTGAATCCCATCGTGGCGATTGTGCTCGGGCTGTTATTCGGAGCGCTCGTCATGCTGGCAGGTGGCTATAATCCAATAGCTGCATATGGGGCATTATTTTCTCGTGTTTTCGGAAATTCGTATGATATCGGGGAATCGATTCGTGCGATTACTCCTCTGATTTTGACGGGATTATCCGTTGCCTTTGCATTCCGGACAGGCCTTTTTAACATCGGAGCTGAAGGGCAGTTCGTCATGGGGATGACGGGGGCTACTTTTATCGGTGTGAAAGTGGTGGGCCTTCCGTGGATTATTCATGCGCCTTTGGCTGTTATCGTCGGAGCGCTTGTTGGTGGGCTCTGGGGAGCTATCGCAGGTTATTTGAAAGCAAAACGTGGGGTTAACGAGGTTATCACAACGATCATGCTCAACTGGATCGCGTTATTCTTCTCGAACTATATCGTAAATACATTCCTATTGGAGCCCAAGCAGCAGCGCTCTTATATGATTCAAGACTCAGCTTCGCTTAGTATTACTTGGTTGTCGGACCTAATGAACCATGCCAGGATTCACTGGGGTACCGTGATTGCGATCCTCGCGGCAGTTGTCTTTTATATCATTCTTTGGAAAACAAGACAAGGCTACGAGCTGCGTGCCGTTGGTCATAATATGGATGCTGCGAAGTATGCGGGCATGAATGTGAATCGCAATATTATTAAGGCGATGTTTATCTCGGGTGTTTTTGCCGGACTAGGCGGGGTATTTGAAATTCTGGGTGTGTTCCACTATCAGGTCGTTGCGGCAGGCACACCGGGTTACGGATTTGATGGAATCGCGGTTTCCTTGCTGGGCGCTAACAATCCGATCGGGATTGTCCTAGGAGCCGCGCTATTCGGCGGATTATCCTACGGATCAGCGGGAATGAGCTTCGGGGCGGATGTGCCACCGGAAATTATCCGCATCGTTATCGGCTCGGTGATTTTCTTCGTAGCCACACAAGGTATCGTTAAATGGGTGCTCATCCCGTTCTATAGCAAACGCAAGAAAGAGAGGGCGTCGTAACATGGACCTGCTCACAATGCTCAACGCGTTTTTCACGAAATTCAGTGAACTTATTAACACAACGCTCGTTTACTCAACGGCACTGATCTTCGGAGCTCTGGCTGGTATTTTCTCAGAGCGCTCTGGCGTGGTCAACATCGGGATTGAGGGACTTATGGTCTCTGGAGCCTTCGCTTCAGCGGTTGGCGCTTATTATGCGGAAGAGGCGAACATGGGAGTTTGGTCTCCGTGGATCGGCTTGCTGACGGCTATGTTATTTGCGCTCATTTTCGCGCTCATTCATGCGGTAGCGACAATTACTTTTAAAGCGAATCAAGTTATCAGCGGGGTCGTTATTAACTTCTTAGCTGCTGGTGTGACACTGTTTTTGGTAAAAGTGCTATTCAATGGCGCTGGGCAAACGGAAACATTAAACGATGTATTTTCAAAATGGGAGTTTCCACTTTTGTCGAAAATTCCGTATATCGGATATGCGATATTTACCGCTTATCCGACTACCTATATTGCTCTAATTCTCGTTGCTGTTACGTACTATGTATTGTTCAAAACACCATTCGGTCTGCGCCTTCGCTCCGTTGGTGAGCACCCGAGTGCCGCGGATACCGTTGGGATTAAGGTTAAGCGGGTTCGTTATATCGCTGTTTTGATCAGCGGTCTGCTTGGTGGTCTTGGCGGTGCAACCATTACATTGACGACAACAAGCGCCTTCTCGCATAATACGATTTCCGGCCAAGGCTTTATTGCGATGGCTGCGATGATCTTCGGCAAGTGGCATCCGTTTGGCGCACTGGGCGCTGCCGTATTCTTCGGTATGGCGCAGGCGCTCAACAACTTCATGCGATTGTTCGATTTCTCCAAGAACATCCCGCAGGAGTTCCTCTACATGCTGCCTTATGTGTTAACGATCTTAGTATTGGCGGGCGCTGTAGGCCGGGCGAAAGCGCCATCGGCTCTTGGTGAGCCTTACGATCCGGGCAAACGATAAGAACTACGAAGTGCACCTCTTAGGATAGACATTGGAAATACCCCTTGGGTAGATCCGATGAAATTCTAAGGGGTGTTTTTTTTGTGTGTGGGGAACTACGGTGCCTTATTTCGGGGCAATGGGCCTAATTGAGGGGATGGGCGGAACTACAGTGCCTTATTCGTACTCGAATCGGCGTAGTTCCGGTCAAAATCAGCGAAATAGAGGATCACAGATCCCTTTCGATGAGGAGAATGGGGGTTTCTTGGGAAATAGAGTCCTGTAGTTCCTTTTCACTGTGCAGGGGGAGTGGGAGGTGGCAGGAGTGATAAGGGGAAGTGGGATAAGCAGGACAAGGCAGGGTAAGGTGGGACAGGCAGGACAAGGCAGGACGCAGAGCACTGACAAGCGGGACTCGCATGACAAGCAAGACACGCAGCCTAGCAAGCGCCTCAAGCTCGCAAGTACCACAAGCGCTCCGAGTGCCACAAGTGCCACAAGTGCCACAAGTGCCACAAGTGCCACAAGTGCCACAAGTGTCACAAGTGTCTCAAGTGTCACAAGTGTCACAAGTGTCTCAAGTGTCTCAAGTGTCTCAAGTGTCTCAAGTGTCTCAAGTGTCTCAAGTGTCACAAGTGTCACAAGTGTCTCAAGTGTCACAAGTGTCTCAAGTGTCACAAGTGTCTCAAGTGTCTCAAGTGTCTCAAGTGTCTCAAGTGTCTCAAGTGTCTCAAGTGTCTCAAGTGTCTCAAGTGTCTCAAGTGTCGCAAGTGTCGCAAGTGTCGCAAGTGTCGCAAGTGTCTCAGTGCCCCAAGTGCCTCAAGTACCTCAAGTACCTCAAGTACCTCAAGTACCTCAAGTACCTCAAGTCCACAAGCGCCTCAAGTACCTCAAGTACCTCAAGCTCCCCAGCCCCGCATGCCTCCTTAACAAGTCCCCACGCACACACCCTCACAGGGATTTGATTTGATTTCGGTACTCGCTCGGAGAAACGCCGTATAAGCGGCGGAATTGTTTGGAAAAATATAACGGATCATAAAAGCCGACAGAGGCTGCGATCTGTTCAATCGTCAGTTCCAGTCGCTCGCGCAGCAGCTGACGCGCTTTATCGACACGAAGCTTGAGCAGAAAAGTAACAGGAGTGACCTTCGTGTGACGCTTGAATAAGCGTGACAAATAGGCGCGGTTATAGCCTAAGCTCTCGGCCATCATTTCAATGGTAATCGGCTCGGCATATTGGGTGGACAAATAATGGATAGCCTGCTGTACGATCCGGTCGCTCTCGGCCTCCGTAACGATGCCAGCTGGTGTGGAGGCAGATACAGCTTCGCAATACTCACCTAATAGAAGGAGTAGATAGCCGATGGACTTCAGCTGTGCGCTCACTTTCTTGGCACGTAAAGCTTGTTGAATATGGCGAAACAGAACAGGAATGTGCCGATTGCGTTTGATGTGAAGTATAGGCTGCAAGGGATTAATACCTGTTGAAGCTACCAGAGTGGGACCTTGCTCGCCTGTAAAGGCAATCCAGCAGTAATGCCACGGATCGATTTCATCCGAAACATAGCTGATAAGCTGTTCTGGCTCGATGACGAAGCTATCTCCCGCGCCTAGCGCGTACTCTTCCCCTTGGGTGGAAAACACGCCTCTCCCTGAAATAACATAGTGAATTAAGTAGTAGTCGTACACTTTTGGGCCTAACCGATGTACAGGCTTAGTCTGACTCTCCCCGGCAAACAGCACGGTCAAAGCGCTCTCTCCAGATGGTAGTGGATTAGAAACGACATAGTAGCTTTCCTGCTTGGGCATGACTTATCTTCAACTCCGTTGGATATGTCCTGATGGTCCTTTTAATTTACCATACTTAGCAGCCGCGAAGAAAGGTTGAAATCACATTTTTCCATGTGAAAATAACATGCTTCCATAGCCAACAGTGCGTTCTTCTCTTATACTGAAGTTACAAACTTGCTCTTACATCAATCCTACAAAAAACTAAAGGCGGTGCCAGAATGGCAGATTTGCAAGCTTTAAAAGACACGTTTATTGAAATTTACGGGGAATCCGCAGCGCCAATTTCAGCGTTTCATGCTCCAGGCCGGGTTAACCTGATCGGTGAGCACACGGATTACAATGGCGGTTATGTATTCCCAGCGGCATTAACGTTCGGAACGACTCTGCTGATCCGTCCAAGACAAGACCGTGTCATCGGATTTGCATCGACCAATCTGGCGCTTCGCAAACAAATTTCCATAGATGACTTGTCCTACCAAGAAGAAGATAACTGGATGAACTATCCGAAAGGAATCTTTGTCCACTTGGCCCAAGAAGGCATGCCAGTTACGAAAGGCTACGACCTTTTGTTCCACGGTGAAATCCCGAACGGCGCTGGACTCTCGTCCTCAGCTTCCATCGAAGTTGTGACGGCGTATGCGCTAGAAACTCTTGAGAAATATCCGATTGATACTGTTAAAATTGCCCTTCTAGCGCAAAAAACAGAGAACCAATTCGTTGGTGTGAACTGTGGCATCATGGATCAATTCGCTGTAGCTAATGGGAAAAAGGACAACGCGATCCTGCTCATGTGCGATACGCTGGAGTACCGCCACGTGCCATTCCATAGCGGCAGCTACAAGCTTGTAATCGGAAACACGAACAAACGCAGAGGTCTCGTCGACTCCGCTTACAATGAAAGAAGAAGCCAATGCGAGCAGGCGGTTACTTACCTGCAAAAGCAGTTCCCATCGCTCACATTGCTTGGTCAATTAAACCTGGATCAATTCAATGAATACAAGCATCTGATCCCGGACGAAACGGTTCGCCGCAGAGCGCAGCACGTTGTAGAAGAAATTGATCGTGTGCTCCAGTCGATCAAGGTTCTTGAGCAAAATGACCTTGAAGCTTTTGGGAAGCTGATGATCGGTTCCCACGATTCACTGCGTGATCTCTATGAAGTAACCGGCGTAGAGCTGGATACGATGGTTGCGGCAGCGCTGAAGGTTCCGGGTGTGCTAGGTGCGCGAATGACTGGTGCAGGCTTCGGCGGATGTACGGTTTCCTTGGTTCACGAAGACAGCGTACAAACATTTATCGATCAAGTCGGCAAAGAATATACAGAACAAACAGGTTTGACACCAAGTTTCTACGTATGCGATATCGGGAATGGCGTCGAACAGATCGGGGAGGCGTTGTAAATGGCGATTCTAGTAACAGGGGGAGCCGGTTATATCGGTTCGCATGCAGTGGCTGAGCTGCTGGAAAAAGGGGAAGAGGTTGTTATTGTCGATAACTTGCAGCAAGGGCACAGAAATGCCGTGCTTGGCGGCAAGCTGTATGTCGGCGATCTGCGCGACAGTGAGTTTCTGGATACTGTTTTTTCTGAAAACAGCATTGATGCCATCATTCATTTCGCAGCAAATTCGCTAGTTGGCGAGAGCATGACCAATCCTGCCAAATACTATCACAATAACGTGTACGGAACGCTCTGCTTGCTTGAAAAGATGAATCAATACGGCGTGAAAAATATCGTGTTCTCGTCGACAGCTGCTACCTATGGTGAGCCTGAGAATATTCCGATTTTGGAAAGCGATCGTACCCTGCCTACGAATACGTATGGCGAGACGAAGCTGGCGATGGAAAAAATGATGAAATGGTTCGACACGGCCCATGGCATCAAATATGTATCTCTTCGTTATTTTAATGCAGCGGGCGCACATGCCGGCGGCAAAATCGGCGAGGATCACAGTCCCGAGACGCACCTTATTCCAATCATTTTACAAGTAGCACTCGGACAAAGAGCGCACATCTCCATTTATGGAGACGATTATGCGACGGAAGACGGCACTTGCGTGCGCGATTACATTCACGTCAGCGATTTGGCTAGCGCGCATGTCCTTGCGGTAGAGAAGCTGCGCGGCGGAGCTGACAGCAATATTTATAACCTGGGCAACGGCACAGGCTTCTCGGTTAAACAAGTCATCGATATCGCTCGCAAAGTGACGGGCCATGCAATTCCTGCGGTGATCGAGCCGCGCAGAGCGGGTGACCCGGCAACGTTGATTGCCTCCTCTGAGCGTGCTAGAAACGAACTGGGCTGGAAGCCGAGCCGTGACTCTTTGGAATCCATCATTGAGAGCGCATGGAACTGGCACCAAAATAACCCGAGCGGATACGCTGAGTAAGCTTGTTTAGAAAGGAATGTGGCACACATGGAACGGACAGTTGAAGCATCGCAGTTTACGGCATTGACCATAGAAAGGCTCCTTCAGTTTGCGAAGCAAAATGGACTCATTGAGCAGTTGGACGTCTATATTTCACGAAATGCTTTGCTTGATTTATTCGGGCTTGCTGAGCCTTATGCAGGAGAAGTGYCGGAAGAGAAGTTAAGCAGCCCTGTAGCTTTACTGGAAGAGCTGCTGGATGCAGCCTTCGAGACAGGTCTCCTGGAAGAGAACACAGTCACGTACCGAGATCTGTTGGATGCACGGATTATGGGGCTGCTCATGCCTCGTCCTTCCGAGGTAGTGAATCAATTCTGGAACACAGCGAAGACCAATGGGGTAGAGGCGGCAACGAATTATTTTTATAAGCAATCCATTGATTCCAATTATATTCGGATGGATCGTATACAGAAGAATGATGCTCTGCGCAGACAACTTAGGTTATGCCGGACGTGTGAATCACCCGGCAAGACAGAACCTACGGTTTATTCCGTTAGAGCTGGATAACGAGAAATGGTACATCCAATACTCGCCTTACGTGTATTACAATGAACACAGCATTATTTTCCATGAGAAACATATCCCGATGAAAACAACAGCGAATACGTTCTACCGTTTGCTCGATTTCATCGATCAATTCCCACATTACTTCATTGGTTCCAATGCGGATCTGCCCATCGTGGGCGGTTCCATTCTGAACCATGACCATTTCCAGGGCGGACGCCATCAGTTCCCGATGGAGAAAGCAGCAAGTGAGAAAACAATCGCTAACGCTGAGTTCGCTGGTGTGAAGGCCGCTATCGTGAAGTGGCCGATGTCGGTAATCCGCTTGAGCGGCCATAACAAGCAGCAGCTCTATAAGCTTTCGAGCAAGCTGCTCGAAGACTGGCGCGCATACAGCGATGCGGAAGCGGACGTCCTCGCCTTCAGCGAGAAGGACGGACAGCGGATCCCGCATAACACGATTACCCCGATCGCCCGCAACAACGCACGGGGCGAGTACGAGCTTGACCTGGTGCTGCGGAACAACCGCACCAGCGCAGAGCATCCGGATGGCATCTTCCATCCGCATCAGCACTTGCACCACATCAAGAAGGAGAACATCGGCTTGATTGAGGTTATGGGGCTGGCGGTACTGCCAGGCCGCTTGCAGGAGGAGCTGGCGGATATCGCCAAGATCCTCACGGGCGAAGCCGACTTCGGCAGCGCAATCCGCGATGATTCCGCTAATCCGCTGCATAAGCATGCGGCATGGATCGAGGCGATGCTCGCGAAGCACGGCGCTGCGCTGACGGCAGACGGCGCGAAAGCGGTGCTGCAGGAGGAAGTCGGCAGCAAGTTCATGGACGTGCTGCTCGACGCGGGCGTGTTCAAGCGTGATGAAGCCGGGCAAGCGGCTTTTGAACGGTTTTTGATAGCTGCGGGCTTTGCGCAGCAGCAATAAGAGGAGCTCCCTGGTCATATGACCGGGGAGTTTTTTTCGTTAATAGCAGGAGCCTCAGGTATGTGGATGTAGTTCTAGTGTTGGTATTAATTGCTATTTCAGATTGACTACTGGAGGCGTAAAGGTTGGCAACATGGCATCGGGGGAGTACGGAGTAGGTAGCGTCACAGAACCTATGGACTACTTGTAGTTAACGCCGAATACTGCAGCTAATTTCTACTTCTGAACCACTTTTGGACGATTAACTGTAATTCCTACTGTTAATCTAGTCATATCTACCAACTTTCGCTACCCGACAGGCGATTTAGTTGTAGATTCAACCGTTATTTCATTCTCAGGACTGACGCGGCGCGGATTAGCGGTAGTTTTTACAGCTCATTTAGCCCATGGTGGAACGTCTATGACAACCTTTGAATACTGGTCACTATTTTAGTAAACTAAATGGGTAGTTGATGGAAATTTCACTTGATTGAATTCTAAGAGGACCGAGGAGGCTAAACCAGCATGGGTAGCTTTAGGGCGTTAGTGGTGGAGAAGACTGAGGAACGTTTTTCTGCCCAAGTGAAAGAACTGCGAATGGAAGATTTACCACCGGGTGAAGTGACGATACGGGTGCGCTACTCGGGTATTAATTATAAAGATGCGTTGGCTTGCGCTCCGAATGGGCGCGTTGTACGCAAGTACCCCATGGTGCCAGGAGTCGATCTGGCAGGCTCGGTTGCCGCCTCGTCAGACCCGCGCTTTCGCGAGGGCGATGAGGTGCTTGTGACCAGCTATGAGCTGGGAACAGGACATTACGGTGGGTTTAGCGCCTACGCGCGCGTTCCAGCCGACTGGGTTGTTCCGCTGCCGAAGGGGCTGTCCCACAAGGAGTCCATGATACTGGGGACGGCTGGTTTTACGGCAGCATTGTCGATTCAGCGCATGGAGGAGAACGGGCTGAGCAAGGAGCGGGGCCCTGTCCTCGTTCGAGGCGCTACTGGCGGGGTTGGCAGCAACAGCGTTTCGATGCTGGCAGCTCTCGGTTATGAGGTGGATGCAAGTACGGGCAAGTCCGCCGATCACTCGTATTTGCTTGAATTGGGGGCGAAGCGTGTGGTGCCCCGAGAAGAATTGTCCCCTGCCGTTAGGAAACCGCTGGACAAGGAGTTGTGGGCAGGTTGTGTCGATCCGGTGGGAGGAGACTCCCTGGCCTACGTGCTGAGCCGGATGAAGTACGGCGGATCCGTAGCGCTGAGCGGTGTGACAGGTGGCGGTGAATTTGCCGCGACGGTGTTTCCTTTTATACTGCGAGGCGTGAATCTATTGGGTATTGATTCGGTATATTGCCCATCCGATATTCGGAGGCCTTTGTGGGAGCGGATAGCCGGGGAATTGAAACCGCAGCTGCTGGAGCGGATGATGTACAAAGAAGTTACATTAGACGGAGTTGCCCAGGCGACGCAAGAGGTTTTGGACGGAAAAGTTAGAGGGCGAGTGCTTGTTAGCTTATAACTCTGGCCTACAGAAATGATGAAAAGTTGGGAGAGATGACGTTGAAAATGCGAGTTTCGGCCGTGCAGTACCATTTGCATTCGATACACAATTTTGAAGAGTTTGCTGCGCAGGTGGAGCATTATGTGAAGGTGGCTCAGGAGTTTGAGGCGGATTTTGTGCTGTTCCCCGAGCTGTTTACGACACAATTGATGTCCATTGGCGATGAGCACGGTAAAGCACTGCCGATTGAGGCGTTGCCATCCTTTACGGAGGCTTATCGGACGCTTTTCCAAGGGCTGGCGAAGCAAACGGGCATGCATATCATTGGCGGCACGCACATTACCTCTGAGGAGGGCAAGCTGTATAACACAGCCTTTTTATTTTATCCGGACGGGCGTATTGGGGAGCAGAAAAAGCTGCATATTACCCCGACCGAGGTGAAGGAATGGAATATGGGTGCTGGGGATTCGCTGCAGGTTTTTGACACGGAGAAAGGCCGCATCGCGATACTCGTCTGCTATGACGTGGAGTTCCCGGAAATCGTCCGAATGGCTAGAGCCCGCGGCGCTGATGTGCTGTTTGCACCTTCCTGTACGGATGATCGGCATGGGTTCCATCGTGTGCGCTACACATGCCATGCACGGACAATTGAGAATCAAATCTACGTTGTCACGACGGGTACGGTCGGCGCACTGCCAACCGTTGATTTCATGAGGGCCAATTTCGGGCAAGCTGCGGTGCTAACCCCGAATGATGTACCTTTTCCACCAAAAGGTATTATGGTCGAAGGCGAAATCAACGGTGACATGGTGGTCACGGCTGATTTGGATCTAGATTTGCTAACCCTTGTCCGCGAAAAAGGTGCTGTCACCACATGGCGTGACCGCAGGACGGATCTGTACACCGATTGGTCCTAATCAGGGCGAGGGGGATACCTAGCATGACGGATATGAATTCGCACCAATTTTACGCGAAAAAGCTGTACGTCTTCGACGGCGACAAGCCCACTCAGGCAGTCATACGCAGTTATGAAAAAGCGGATATTGACGCGCTGATTCGCGTTCAGCAGATGAGTTTTCCACCGCCTTTTCCGTCGGAATTATGGTGGAATGAGGAGCAGCTGACGGAGCACATCACTCGGTTCCCCCAAGGCGCACTCTGTGTAGAGGTGGAGGGGAAGATTGTTGGCTCCATCACGGGTCTGCTTGTCGACTATGACGAGAAGCATGCCGGTGATCATAGCTGGTCGACGCTAACTGACGATGGTTACATCCGTACGCACCGGCCTGACGGCGATACCCTGTATATTGTGGATATCTGCGTGATGCCCGCATACCGCAAGTTCGGTCTTGGCAAATGGATGATGCAGTCCATGTATGAGGTAGTCGTGCACTTGGGGCTGCGCAGGCTGCTAGGAGGCGGGCGCATGCCGGGGTACCATCAGTGGGCCGAAGGGATGACCGCAGAGGAATATGCGAAGGCGGTCATGGCAGGGACCTGCAAGGACCCGGTTATTACGTTCCTGCTGCGCTGTGGGAGAACGCCGGTGCAGGTTGTGCCGAATTATTTGCAGGATGAGGAGTCACTGAACTATGCGCTTTTGATGGAGTGGCGGAATCCATTTCGAATTAGGACGTAAAGGAGCTTGAGGAACTGATGGAATACATACGGATAACGAGTATAGACAACCCTTTGTTTCGCGCAATGCATGATCTAATGAAAGAGGTATTCCCACCAGAAGAGGTGCTGGAATTCTCTTTGTGGAAAGAACCTTTGGAGGACCCCGGCATTCGGGTGTTCGTCGCTGTGCACGAAGGGAAGGTCGTTGGCACGACAGAGTACCGTTATTATGAGGATTTTCAAGTGGCGATGACGGATTTCACGATCATAGGCCAAGCGGGACTTGGCATTGGCCGTTTCATGGCACGTAAACGCTGGAGTGATCTAGAAGCTTTAGCTGCTGAGTCGGGCAAGCCGATGCTTGGGATGTTTGCTGAGATCTATGATCCGTATCGGATAGAAGGGCATGCGTTCGGTGGCGTGAAGCCGATGGACCCCTACGTGCGGCGAGAGGTTCTGTCGCATCTCGGTTACAAACGAATTGATTTCCCGTATGTGCATCCCTCTTGGGAAAACAATGGGGAAGCGGTGGAGGAGCYGGATCTATGTTTCCTTCCGACAGATGAAGACATGACGCAGCTAGATGCGGCGATTGTCATGGCGTTCTTGAAGCGTTACTATGCCGTTCTGGCGAATAAACCGCAGGCTTGGCATGTTATGGTTGAGGGGCTTGAAGGGGAAACATCGCTTGCACTTTTACCTTTATAAGTGGAAAAAAGGCTATCTCAGGGGTTCGGAGAGTTAATCTTTCCCCTTCTGAGATAGCCGCCTATTTACCAACCGAAGTCTAATGTTTTACCAGTCTCTGCAAGTGTCTTAATGTTGCTTAAAATCATCCACCAGCTCTCTCGCGTTCTCTCGAAGCTTGGGTGGTTCGGCGTCCATTGGTCATTGATGAGCGTCATTTTCGTACAGCTGCCAACCGTCTCTAAGGTATACGTCATCCGCGACTCAAAATCCGCATGATTAGGGTTGTAAGATGGGCCAGCATGCTCGATGCAGGAGAGAAGTCTCTCCGGCTCATAGGCCAGAATCGTGCCGTATACATGCACCGTTTCATCTCCGTCATTGCCAAGCCCAATGTATCTGAACTCAGAACCGATCTCGAATGTTGACTCCAGTACGCTCCCGAACAGAATTTTACGCGTCCCCTCAGGCGTCACCAGAATATCCCACACTTCTTTGCAAGTTGCACCAATGTAAAATTCGTATTTTAATTCCAACTTTAACTCACTCCCTCGATATGTGTTAAGTTTATGATAAAGGTTTGTACGTTCCAAGTATTGTAAAAACGCGACAAGGAGTGATTGACGTCATGTCAGACCTCATCAAGCCCAGTCTAGGAATCATGAATCTGCAGCAAACAGCACGGAAATTTCAGCTTTCCAGACTTGCACCTTCGGAGGACTTGTCCTTTTTCATTCGCCATTATTGGATCGTTCGGTGGGATTTAAGGGGCCAAGAGCCTTATATGCAGCACGTGATCCCGAATCCCTGCGTCAATCTGATCGTTGAGCCCAGTCGAACAGCCATTTATGGTCCTGGAAAAGAGAAATACGGCCATCACCTGGAAGGCCATGGCTGCGTATTTGGCGTGAAATTTAAGCCTGGCGGTTTCTATCCGTTTCTCAAGCAGCCGGTTTCCGGCATGACCAGCCCGCTGAGCCTTCAGAGCGTATTTGATGCCGCCGATCCGCATGCGTTAGAGGCCGGCATATTTGCACAGGAAGAGGAACAGCAGATGGTAGCGCTCATCGAGCAAATGATTCGGCCCAAGCTGCCGGAACAAGATACGCAGGTAGCTTTCATCAATGAAATCATTGATTATATTAACGAGCAGCCGGATATCACGAAGGTAGACAGCCTCTGTGAGCACTTCCATGTGAACAAACGGACGCTGCAGCGCCTTTTCGACCACTACGTAGGTGTCACGCCCAAGTGGGTCATTAAGCTCGCGCGCATCCAGAATGCGGCGGAGATGACTGATGTGAGTGTGAAGCCGAACTGGTCCAAGCTGTCGATGGATCTGGGCTACCACGACCAGTCGCATTTTATAAAGGACTTTAAGTCCATTATCGGCCAGACGCCGGATGAATATGCTCGGCAGGCACTGTGAGAGCGAGAAGAGCCAGCCCTTTGAGGGACCGGCTCTTCTTGTTCGATTCGCTTATCTGTACGCCATCGCTCGGTTAGATGGAAAAACTACCGTTAATCCGCGCTGCTCGGTAGCAGGGAATGAAATAGCGGTAGAAACTCCAGCTAATCCTAGGTAACTAACGGAAATCCGCTAGAATTGATGAAATTAACGCTAGAAATTCCAGTTAATTGGACGAAAGTGGAAATTTCTTTGAAAATAGAGGTAGTAATAGGCGGTAAATTACAAGTGAGATTACAACAAATGAATAACCATACAAGCTTCAACACAGTAGAAGAAATCGTGAACTTTACTCAATTTCCCTTGCCCGAGAAGCTGCGGTGAATCTTACGTACGGCAAACAAGTACACGATCAGTGGCGTCGGTGCCTGAAGGATGCCCCAAATCCCCCAAAACCAAGGATAACGAGCACTCCTTTTGCGCGCATCAACGAACAGCCATGTGCTTTGCACGAGCAGAATCAGGGCGATGCCAATCCATGCCCATATAGGTAGTGCATCCCAACCCTCATGTTTCATGTGAGTCCACCTGCTTTCTAAGGAGTAGCCAAGCTAACGGCGCAATGACCGCCAATGCTTGGAAGGTAATGAAAGTAACCGGCTGTGCAGCTGCAATCATGAAGAGAAGATAGAGCAGCAGCAGGGCAGCGCCCCACAGTTTGAGCAGATCACCGAGCAGCCGCGAACGCTGCTTTTTCTGTACGGCTGCGATTTGTTGATCGAACCAAGTGCTGCTCGGTCGCGAAGCGGGGAATAGGCCGTCTAACGCGTCTAGCCCCTGCTGCAGCCTCTGAACGGCAACCTCGGCCTCAGTGGGAGGACCATCCTGCTCGCCTTCAGAGCTGCTCATCTGAGGCCTTTTATGATTAGCGTCCTGAAAGTCGTCCATCTACACCAGCTCCTTTCGCAATTGTTTCAAAGCGTTATGCACTCTCGATTTAGCGGTCCCTTCCGCGATGGCGAGGATTTGGCCGATTTCTTCATAGGTGTAGCCGTAGTAGTGCTTGAGGATTACCGGAATACGGCTTTCCTCCGGCAGTTCAGCCAAAGTATTCAGTACATCAGGCCAAGCCTCGTTCTGACTGTTGGCGTGCCACTGCATTTGACGCAAGGATTGTGCTTGCTGCTGCTCCTGCCATTTCTTCTCGCGTTTGCGTCGCCGCGCTTGATCAATCATCAAACGAGTGGCTATTGTGATCAGCCAAGAGGAGAACTTAGATTTCGTATTGTACAGCTTTATTTTCTCGATGCATCGGATCATGGTATCTTGCGTTAGATCCTCCGCCAGGGTCGGGTTCAGCGTTATTTTCAACAAATATTTGTAAACAAAATCATAATGCTGTTGCAACAACTGGGACAGAGCGGTGCGATCTCCCCGCGTTGCCCGATCAAGCCATTTTTGCTCTTCCAAGTCAAGGGTCACCCTCTCTGCCTGAATTCATAGATAGTACGAACAACAAGGATCAATCGTTCACTGAGTACGAAACTTTATGTAAAATTATTTATTAGCTTACCACCCCGAAGAGCAGACATGTATAATGACAGTAGGCAAGCGACTAAGTAGTATGGAGGACAATCTATTGAAACAAGGCATATTTGCACGGGCAGGACTGTCACCTCAGGAGCTGGATGAAGTTAGGAACCTATGGGAGATATGTAACAGTCATGACCATATTGAGATAAAGCTAAACTGGGGTACCTTATCGGATCGTCCACCGGGCGTATCGAATGACTTTTTATTTTACCGGGATGACCGGATTGTCGGGTTTTTGGCGATATATAGCTTTCTGTCTACAGAAGTGGAAATTAGCGGAATGGTGCATCCAGAGGCGCGGAACCAAGGTATTTATAGCCAGTTGGTGCAGACGGCGCTGGAAACGTGCAGACGCAGAGGGGTACCGAAGGCGATTTTCATTAATGAGCGGGGATCGGCGAGCGGGAAAGCTTTTTTGACGAAGCTTGGCGCGGAATACCATTTCTCCGAATACGTGATGGAGCTCCAAGAGGGTGCAGATGGCACGCCACAAACCGGTGAACAGCCGCTGGCGCTGCGTTCTGCCAATGTGCGGGATACAGAGCTGCTCGTTCAACTTAATATGTCCGGTTTCAATATGACGGAAGCTGACACGAGAGAGTATGTTAACCAAACGATTACCGGTGACAAAGAAAGAACCTGGATCGCTGAGCTCGGGCACGGGGAACAGAAAGAACCGATTGGGAAAATCGGTGCCATGATTGGAGACGATGCCAGCGGATTCATCTACGGTTTTTGTGTACTGCCAGGGCATCGAGGCCAAGGATATGGGCGCCAGGTTTTGAGTCAGACTATCTGGGAGCTTAAGCAGAAGCATCGGGCGGGATTGATCAAGCTCGAAGTATCGGTCGAAAATGAGAAGGCGCTGGGTCTATATGAATCTTGCGGCTTTAGAACGAAGAATGCGAATGATTATTACGTGCTCATGCTAGGCTGAAATGAGTAAATAAAGAAGGATAGAGCGGCAGCTACTAAACTGTTCTCTATCCTTTTTCCTGTCTATAAGCGGAGCTACAGGGCGTTATTTCGTCGAAAATAGGCGCTTGAGCCCGTGTGAGGGAAATAGGGTTCGCTAATTCGTCATTATATGCAGAAAATAGCTGATTAGGCTGAAATAAGAGCCTATAGTTCCCTCGTTCCCGCGAATCAACGCTTTTCGCCTAGATAGCGCCCTCTAGTTCCGCTATTAAGGCTGCGGGCGAGCCCCCACGGACGGGTCCTTCGTAGGGTACCTACTGTCCGTTCATTACCCTTGCTGATAAATAAGCTCCGAGGAACCGCTGATGATTGTACCTGTATTTTGTCCTGCACATATTTCTTTCATGGACCCGGGTTTGTCGAAATTGAACACATGGATGGGAATGTGATAATCCCGCGCCAGAATAAAGGCGGACTGATCCATGACCTTCAGATTGTGGTGGATGACGTCGTTGTAGTGGAGAGATTTGTATTGGAGGGCCTCTTTATGATGCTTGGGATCCTTGTCGAACACGCCGTCAACGCCTTGCTTCGCAACGAGGATGGCTTCACAGTTCACTTCGATAGCTCTTTGGACCGAGGGATAGTCCGTCGTGACGAAAGGCTGTCCATTGCCCCCTGAGAATATAACGATGTACCCTTTTTCCAAATGATGAATGGCTCTAAGCCGGATGAAAGGCTCCGCTACGGAAGCGATCGGAATCGCCGTCATGACGCGCACTTCCGCGTCGGTTTTGGCCTTCAGCACACCGCGCAGCATCAAGCTGTTGATGACGGTAGCGAGAGTTCCGATATTGTCAGCCTCCGCTTTCTCGATGCCCCAGCTCTCGCCCATATTGCCGCGGAATATATTGCCCCCGCCAATTACAAGACACACTTCAACACCTAACTGAACAACGGTCATAATTTCATTCGCAATATGATCCAGTTGTTTAGGATCGAAACCGAACTCGCTTTCTCCCGCAACAGCCCCGCCGCTTAGCTTAATGAGGACTCGTTTGTACCGCATATGGATCTCTCCTCCCATGATACAATTGGTTTCCCTATCTCTGTTTCAACATCAACGCTGCCCGATACATAGGACGGCTTCAGAGCGAAAAAAAACACTAAAGCAACGAATGCTTTAGTGTCTAATAGACGTTACCCACATGGCGCCCATCGATACGCCGTAGAGGCTGCCGGCAACCCAGAACAGGGTTTGGCTGGTCGCTAACGCTGCAATGGCAATCGCGACGATTAGAACGAAGGCGACGATTGTTACGGCTCTTTTTGGCCCCACATTGCGGGTGACATAGCCGAAGAGGAAGGAGCTGATGATGCTCGATACGGTTGAGACCAGGTAGAGCAGAATGAACTGCCCTGTTGTGAAGCCCATCACCGTATTCGCATAAATCGCCATAACTGCTATTGCTGTGGCAATGGCATCGTTAAAGAAGAAGTAAGCAATCATGAACAGGAAAGCGGCACGATATTTTCGCGCCTCTTTGAATGTGGCCCAGATCTCTCGGTAGCCGCTCAGGAGCGATTTTTTCTCACTAACCGGCTTTAGTGGCTTCTCTTTGTAGAGGAACATAATCGGCAGGGAGAATAATAAGAACATGAGGGCGCTAGGGATAAATGTATTTTCAAAATGATTGCCATTAATTAAAGGGAAAACAACTAGACCAACTAGCGTTCCAACATATCCAACGGCTACGCCTACACCTGAAATGATGGGGATTTCACGCTCGCTGCCCAGATCCGAAATCATGGAATCGTAGAAGATTAAGCTGGAATTATAAAAGAATTTCGCGACCATGAAGAAGAAAATCACGCCTAGAATCGAAGTGTTAAGTCCCATCCACTGTTGATCGGTATGCCAGATGGCCGAAGCGCCCATAAGCAAAGTCGCCGCGATGGCAATCAAGGTAAAGGGGACGAGGTAGGCTTTCTTTTTGCCAGTACGGTCGATCCACACCCCGAATAAAGGGGAGAGCAGGACGAGAAACAAGCTGGATAAGGCATTGGAGTATGTGATAAAAGTGCTGGCTATCTGATTCAACTCTTCGCTTTTTCCTAACGTTTCTTTTAAATAAAAAGGGTAAAAGACCGTCACGATGTTGGAGGAAAAGATGGTGTTCGCGAAATCGTACATGGCCCAGGCAAATATCGGTAAGGAGAAGAACAGTGTCCAAGCGCTGCGTGTCTGCATGGGATTGGAAGCGGGTTCAAGCTTTGCCACCAGGGTCACCCTTTCTTCGATGAATGAATTCGTTTTCACTAGTATATTGGCTGCCAGGTAGAGAAATCCCTGTCGGTTTACAATAAAAAAATCTCCCCACCCCCAAGCTGGAGGAAGAGAGATGTTAGGTCAGGGGAGAAATGAGGCGCTGCTAGGCGTCTGATGAAGGTTTCTTGATTTCAACCTCAATCATATCCATATTTTCTTTCATCTCAACTACATCGATGCCGTTGCGCTGCAAGGTATTAGAGAGAGAATCTTTGTCCTGAGCGGGAAAGACGTACGCATTGCTTTTCTTATTATCGAGTAAATTTTTCGCTACCTGGACTAGACGCTCCATAGAGAACGGTTTTTTGAGATATTTCTGAATTTCTTTCTCATGGAAATCATGCGGTTGATCCAGTGCGGTAGAGACAATAACCGGAGTCTGATAGTACATGGGATGCCTGGATAAGTCAGAAATGAAATCCCATCCGTTTTTTACACCTTCAAGATGGATATCCACGATGAACAGAATCGGTTCACCTTTGCAGCGGCTCAAAGCGATGATCCCCTCTTCAGCCGAGCGCAATTGGATGGAAGGAAGATCCAGTTTATTCAAGGCAATTTGAATCAGCTTGGCGAGGTCGTCGTCATCTTCGAAAATAACGATTTTCCCCTCCATGGAAGATAGTTGATACTGGTCGAATTCAATCCGGAAGGTAGTGCCGGCTCCCATTTGAGATTCGTAAGAGATCTGTCCGCTATGTCCTTCGACAATCTCTTTCACAATAGCTAAGCCTAAGCCAGTTCCGCCGATTTGACGTCGGTCAGAGTTATCTACGCGGAAGAACTTGGAGAACATTTGATCATGTGCTTCCTCAGGGATACCGAGTCCGTAGTCCTGCACGGCGGCAACAACTTTACCATTCTCAGTGGATAAATAAATATCGATCCGCTCTGCACCCGGGGAATACTTAATCGCGTTGCTGATCAGGTTATGGAAGACTTGCCGGATTCGATCCGCATCTGCCCGCACCCATAATTCCTGTTCCTGCTGATGGATGATGATGCTATGGTTCTGCTTATCCTGCCACTGATCAACGATGTCCTGAACGGTTGGCAATAAGTTGATTGGGGAGAAATGGTATAACTGCCGCCCCGACTCCATGCGCTGTAAATCAAGGAAATCATTGATTAAGTTCGAGAGACGATGAGCTTCTTTATAAATGGTTTCCATGTATTTCTTCTGTTTGTCTTGCGGCAGCTCGCGATGGAGTAGAATCTCAATGAAGCCAAGCACACTCGCCAATGGAGTCCGCAGCTCATGAGAGACGATGGAAATGAACTCATTTTTCATTTCATCGACCCGCTCTTCTTCCGTTCGGTCACGGAAAACGAAGAGATAACCCTGCTGCTCCGTATCTTCGCTGACGACAGTGGCATAAAGCTCCGCATGCTGGGGCTGATCATCCAGCACAAAGCCAAAGCGCTGCGTCAGATGCGTATGCGCGCCATTAATCAGCGCTTCAATGGAAGAAGCAGCGCCGAAGAAGCTCGGCGTTTCAGCGGCGATCGCGTCGCAGCTAGCCACCAAATTCTCGCCGATGCGCTCATTCAAACCAAAATAACGACTCATCCGATGGTTGGCGAACAGGATGGTCCCCTCGGAGTCGCACATCATCATGCCTTCGTGCGCCGATTCCAAAATATTTTGAATCAAGTCGCGTTGCCCTTCAATTAACAGCTTCTCGGCAGTGAGCTCGTCGTTCAATTCCGCCAAATGGGCGGCTTGCTTCACTCTCTCGTCATTCATCACTTGTGCAAAAAACGCCAAGCCGAACTGACGAACCAAGCCCTTCGTCAGGCGCTGGTTGTTTTCCTGGAACACGGAGCTTTGGTAGCTCGTTAGGAGCAGGAAGCCGATGACCGTCTGTTTGTCGTCAAGAAGAGGGACATAATGATCGACAGCGTGCATCATCCCGCCATGGACACCTTTCTCATGCCCGGATACATCACGTGTGTGGACCAGATTCGTGCCTTCCTCAAAGACACGTCTAGCCGGCCCGAATAACTCGTTCTGATGAACCTGAATGTGTTCCTTCGGATAACCGATAGAGTGAATGACTTCATAGGTGGAATTGCTATCATCGCCATCGCCATTATCGGATTCACGTTTCATAACAACGAGAGCTGCATCCTGCAGGAGGGAATTTAGCAGGGCGGGCAGCGTTTGCTTCAAGAAATCTTTGAGCTCCACGTAGCCAGTAAGCTTCTCTTGGTAGGAAGAAATTAGCTCAAGATCCCGTTCTCTTTCGGACAGCTTGGCCAAAGTGATCTGCTGCTCTTCCTGCTGGGCAATGATCTCCTCATTCTGGGTTTCGAGGCTCTCGGCCATATACCGATAGGTTTCCTCGCTTTTGCGAAGCTCCTCTTCAGCGTGAATAGCCCTGAATGAGATGAAGAGGGACATTACACCTGCAATGAGTGCAATAATGCCTCCGACCATGGTGATGGTACGAGAAGTCTGACCAGCTTTGAGCGATGAATTGTAGGCGTCCTCAGTGATTTGCACAATCGTCTTCTCAATACTCGTATGGATGACACGGTAACGATCCATCATCGTTTTGCCTGAGGCAATCCGGGTTCTGGCTTCTTCCGTTTTCCCCGCACGAATGAGTTCTAATTGGCTGTCAAAGAAGCGCTGCAAGTTGGTAATGGCTGGAATGGCTTGTGTATCCATGATGAGCTGGAGAGTTGGATACTTTTTATCATAAATGCGGATGTTGTCCAGATCTGCTTCCAGTTGTTTTTTGCCAGCGGTATAAGGTTCCAAATATTGCTCATTGCCCGTTAACTCAAAACCGCGAATGCTGGTTTCCTGATTGATCAGGTCGGTTAGCAGGCTGTTCGTAGT
>NZ_JBFTQB010000121.1:0-11100 GCF_056398785.1 Paenibacillus sp. 01T422
GCTATGTAAGGAGTGTAACTGATCTGATGTCTCTTCGTCTTTTTAAACTTTTTACCATTTTCGTACCTGTGGTCATCATCGGCGGCTTTGAATATATACGCCATGAATTCCTCTTAAATTACTTAACGATGGAAGCCGGCAACTTCTCTATTACCGTTATTACGCTGCTTCTCTCGTACCTCTTTGCCTCATGGATGTTTCAGAGCATTGAACGCAGCAATGAGCAGCTTACCATGGGCGAAGCCCGCAGAGCCGTCTACGAAGAACGCGAACGTCTCGCTAGAGAGCTGCATGATGACTTGGCTCAGACGCTTTTTTTCCTCAACGTCAAGCTGAAGCAAGGGGATTTGGAGGAGGCCAAAGCAGCCGTTTCGGAAATCGACAACTCGCTCCGGCAGGCGATTTTCAATCTTCGCACGCCGCCTGAAGAAGGGACCAGCCTTGAGCAGCGTATCCATAAATTTCTGAACGACTGGCGTCTGATTACAGGCATTGAGCTGCAAGAGGAGCTGGAGATTGATGAGCTCAGCTTCACTCCAGCAGAGGAGGTTCAGCTATTTGGCATCATCCAGGAAGCCTTTACGAACATCCGCAAGCACTCCATGGCAACGGAGGCGACGATCTTGCTGGAAGCTCAATCAGATGCCTGGAAGCTGCATATTACTGATAACGGCCGTGGACTTCAGCATTCTGAAGCCCCAGGTAACAAATACGGCATCGAGCTGATGCAGAAACGGGCATCTGAATTAGGTGCCACATTCGAACTTAAGACAAGGGGCGCTGCGAAAGCTCAAACTGGGACAGAAAACGCAGACACAGCCGGAACCGAGCTCACTGTACAAGCCGCAGATAGGAGGAACTAACCTTGACAATCACGCAACCATTCCGCGTACTCATTGTAGATGATCATCCCTTGGCGCGAAAAGCGATTCGAAGCATGCTGGAACCTGTAGCCGACTTTGAGATTGTTGGTGAAGCCAGCAGCGGTGAAGATGCGATTGTGCAATGTGGTGAAGTCGCGCCCGATGTGGTATTGATGGATATTCATATGTCTCCTATGGATGGACTTGAAGCGACACGGCGCATCAAACAAGCTTATGGGACGATCCGAATCGTCATGCTTACGGTTTCCGATGATGTTGCTGATCTCTTCACGGCACTGCAGTTCGGAGCCCAGGGCTATTTGCTCAAAAATATGGATCCCGATGAGTGGCTTACCTATCTGCGTGCGCTGCTCGACGAGAATTCAGATGCTGCCCGGGGAATGGCAGACAAGCTTTTTCAACGGTTTCGGGCACCGGTAGGGAACTTAACCGAAGGTCCAACACCCAGCATGCTAACTTCGCGCGAGCAGGAAATTACCGCCTATGTCGCCCAAGGAGACAACAATCGGCAGATCGCTGAGAAACTGCTGATTCCTACGGTGAAAGTGGAAGTGAAGTTCCCGATGGACTCCGTTGCCGTTTCCCGTTTTGAGCCAAAAGCAGGCTGGACGTATGAAGTCGCCAAAGATTCGGCTGGTAAAATTACCGGCGTTACCTGGAAAGCAAGCGGAGATGGATTAGCCAGCACTGAATTCGGTGATTTCAATATGCAGGGCAAAGTAGCGGACGCAGCTACCCAAATCGTTTGGAAAGCTTACCAAACCTACAAAGACGGCAGCGTCGTGGAATGGGTCGGCGCAGACGGTTCAGACAAGCCTGCTTCTGTTACGACCGTGAAAGCCAAAGCCGGCGCTGTTACTGACAGCCACGGGAATGTCGTTGCTGGCCAAGCTGCTGCAAGCGGCAGTTCCAGCTCCAAAACACCGCTGTACCTATCCATTGCAGCTGTGGTACTTGGGGCATTATCCTTGATCGTTTCGTTAGCAAGAAAACGCCGCTAATATAGCCATAAGAAAAGGCCTTGAGTTCTCCGTCAGAATTGACGTTGAACTCAGGGCCTTTTCTTATGCTTGCTTTCTTTGATAAATCCGGAAGTAATACTCATACGGATTCTTCTCGTTTCGTTCACCTTGTTCGCTTGAGACCAAGGTCCATTCGGACAAGTCCAGCTCTGACATGTACGTGTCCGCTTCAAACTCATGCTCGATGAACGTTATGTACATCCGATCAACCGTCTCTGCGAACAGGCGAAATATTTCCGCGCCGCCGATGACGAAAAGCTCTTGATCCTCGAACGCTTGAACGGCTTCACCTACCGAGTGAATGACTTCGCAGCCCTCCGCCTGAAATTCCGTATTCTGCGTAAGGATCATATTGCGTCTGCCTGGCAGGGGTCTTCCGATTGATTCGTATGTCTTACGCCCCATCAGAATCGGGTGCCCCATCGTTACGGCTTTAAAAAATTTCAAGTCACCTGGCAAGTGCCATGGCAATGTATTGTTCACACCAATGGCACGATTGCGGTCCATGGCAAAAATAAATGAAATGCTCATCGCAGGTTCAACCTCCTTTCGTAACATTTCTATACAGCATTAAAATTACACAGCAATCGGTGCTTTAATTGCTGGATGCGGATCGTAGCCCTCGATCGTTAAATCTTCCATCTCAATATCAAAAATCGATTTCTTATCTTCATTAATTTTCAGTAACGGCAGATCGCGCAAGTCGCGTGATAATTGTTCTTTAACTTGTTCTACATGGTTAGAGTAAATATGTGCATCACTAATGCTGTAAACAAATTCTCCCACTTCAAGATTACATTCTTTTGCTACTAGATGTGTTAATAATGAGTAAGATGGGATATTAAAATTTGCTCCAAGGAAAGAATCTGCACTTCGTTGTAGTAGGTGACAACTTAGTTTACCATTTGCTACGTAGAACTGAAACATTACGTGGCATGGAGGTAAAACTGCTTTACTTCCTTTTGCACCAGCATTAATTACATCTTCTGGATTCCATGCACTGACAATTAAACGACGTGAGTCTGGATTTGTTTTAATCTGATGGATGACATCTGCTAACTGATCAACATCAGTCTCACCTGTTGAAGTTGTCCAATTTCGCCATTGCTTACCATATACATTACCGAGCTCTCCATATTTCATAGCGAACTCATCATCTGATAAAACTAGTTCGCAAAAAGCTTTCATTTCTGCTTGATATACTTTTTGAAATTCTTTATCAATTAGACAACGATTTCCGAAGTCCGTCATATCTGGACCCGTATATTCTTCTGATTCTACCCAACGTTTGAATGCCCATTCATTCCAAATATGATTGTTATGTTGAAGTAAATAACGAATGTTTGTATCACCTTTAATAAACCATAATAGTTCGCTTGCAATCAAGCGAAACGGCGTACGTTTCGTAGTGAATAACGGAAAACCTTTTGATAAATCAAAACGCATTTGATAGCCGAATACACTAATAGTTCCCGTTCCTGTACGATCTTCTTTCTTGACACCATTATCTAATATATGTTGTAAGAAATCCAAATAAGCTCTTTCTAACTCATTCGCCATTTCCTTCACCTCCAGATGTTTTATCTTAATACATTATATCTAAAAAACTCAGTTTTTGTAGAAATTATGTTTAGCAGATATTGTGACTTTGTTTATTACTACTTTATCATGTAATATATGTTTATCCATTCTGGTAAGTCATAATTTAATTATTGTACTTCTAATCTCTATAATTCCTTCAGTCTCAAGTAGATAACTCGTAAGAATACACAACAAACTAACCGTAAATTATATTATTACGGTTAGTTTGCTGAATTCTCTATTTTTTCATTTCCAATTTGCTAACTATTTCTTTTAGCATACTTACTGTTTGAAAATGAAGTTCTCCTGGCTTTTCTCCCTCTTCCACCAGTTTGTCGAAATACTCTTCATAGGGTACTTTATTTTCCATCTTCTTTTCAAATGACCATTTTGACAATTTTTTAGTTCAATTTAGAATACTAAAAGAAATATTCATATTCACTACACGTTTCCAAGCATCAGCTATATCTATACAATCATGGTGTCCTTCTAAAGTTTCTGAAATGTATAAGAACAACCTTTGTGTAAGTGCTGCATTCTCTACTATATCCACTGGTATAAGTGTACCTAAAATAGTTAATGCTCCTGCATTTAAAAATGCGTCATTTATTGCATAGTTTCCTCTCCCCTTATTAGCCACATGACAAGCACTAAGAATGATTACAGGTTGCACTTTAAGTGAGGAACTAGGCAACCAAAATCCCCTACCTACGTCCAGTCCTGAAACACCTTCTTCGTTATGTCTGGAATGAGCAGAAATTACTAAGAAATCGATAGTCGGCGATTTGTGTCATCACTCGCGCTGGCGTTGATCTTTTTTCGTCATGAGGCAACTTCCTGTTTTCATAAGATGCCTTCATTTTCCCATGACTTGTTAATGTATAATAGGTGTGCGGGGTTTGACGCTCACAAAACAAAAGCCTCAAGAGATTATTTCCCTTGAGGCTGAAAGCTGAAATGTTGTTTCGAGTACTCCGATTCCTATCAATAGACATTTTGATGCCATCTTTTATCTCAGCGCAATTCCCTTACTTTAAACTATTATCTTGCATCTCATTTGACACATCTGTTTTTAATTTATTTTTAATACCTGCATCAAACTCAATGTTAATTACCTCAATGTTGCTAGTTTCTTGATTCATGTCATTTAAGGTGACTAATTTTAATAGAACTCCTGTTTTAGTATCAACCCACATCTTAAACTTATTTGCCTTAAACTTCGAAGAAAGATCAGAAGTAAGTGTTCCCTCAATAAAAGTAGATTCTCTGTTTAAGAATTTTTCCTGACCAACAATTGTATAATTATTTTCATCATCATTTAACCAAAATGCAATTTGCTGTGGGAAAGTAACAATTTCAGCATCTTGGGCTGATGCTGGGTCAGCTCGAAAAATATGGACGGCTTCGCCTTTCTCATTTTTTTTAACTCGAGGGTTTTCTCTTAAATTTTTCAATTTACTTTCATCAATTTTCCCTTTTATAACTTTAACATAAGATTTGTCTTTATCATTAATGTCTACTATTGAATCTTTATCAGCAACCGAATTTTTCTTAATACCAGTCTTATCCTTAATTAGTATATGACTATAAAGATCATTACTTTCATCAACTTCGAATTCTACAGTAACATCTCGATGTTGTGTTTTATTTTTATAGGAACCCTGTACATCTTTATAGTAATCAATCGAATTTAACATCTTATTCTTGATCGTATTACTGGTTTCCGAATTTGTAGTCACTACATTATTAGTGGTCAGTGCTTGTACAGAAACTGCTTCTTCTTTTATTACTTCTTTATTAATTTGAACATCATTAGCCTTCGAATTAGTAGAAATTACTACTAGTACTGTAATTGCAACCATTGAGACAGAAATAAGCGAAGCAATTGTTTTTAATTTTTTCATTTTTTCACCATCCCTAGGAGTTATCAATCATAGCACAATCCGCACCCATACCACCATAATAAGAAGAACGTGATGCTTGCAAATAGACATCACCAGAAAAGTCTGTAGCAATAGATGCCAATGTATTCCAACCACCTGTTGCGTACTCTTGGTCTAGCGTTGTTGAATAAGTATACTCGAATTCATATCTAACTACATCCACAAATCGATTATCATACACCCAAACCGAAGGGGTATAATATAACCCACCATCTGCACCAGATACAGTTTTAAACAACCAATAGTACGTCTGTTTTGATGGATAACTTGAAGTGTTTGTAGAATTATATGCCGCACTGTTTGGAAGCGGCCCCCACATATGCGTACCTGATACGTTACTCCAATTCGTGCTGTTAACTGCTTGAGCAGTGCATTTAGTACTAGTTTCACTATTATCACAATAATAAAAGCTTGCTGCAACCGCATTATTTGTAAAAGTAAAGGGTAAAGCAAAAAAAAGTGCAATATATCCAAACCAGTGTAGACTCTTCACAATATTCACTCCCAATTTTCTAGATTAATAGATTTACAACATGTTACGTTTGATACATTCAAATATTTGATTTAATAGAGTGAAAAAAATACGATATTACGTTATGTAACTTATCCTATCACATCTCTTCTTAATAATATTTGCACACCCAAAATTATTTTAACATAATTTTACAAGGAATAAAATGTAATTAATGAAAAAATAATCAATTATACCCGTTTTATCATAAATCTAGGTATTTCGAGAATTTCTCCGTAAGCGTCAAACAGCCCCCACTTTGTCTTTCAAGTTGAGGGCTGTTCTATGTTTTATTCATATTGAAACACGCGACAAGTCATAGGTAGCCATAGTGACCAAGGCAGGAAGCTGTCCAAAGTTTTCGGATCTTTTGGATCGGGAAGTTGTGGTAGCTGCTCAAACAGGTACAGCAAGTATTTGAAGGGATTCAGCCCAACTGCCGTGAGATCGACAGTCCAAGGCGAGCAAACTGTTGCTCTTGGCGGTACAGAGGCTGACTATCCAAATATTTCTGAATCATGACATACACGAGGAAGGAGGCTGATACTGGAATTACATTTTATTACATATCTATCTATTTTACCATTCCTGCCCCTCTGTGGTATCTACAAGTGCGGACAATTTCTCCACGAAATCCCAATCATCGAGAGATGCATTTTTGCGGCGTATATGGTACTATTTGCTCCTAGAAGAGGTTCGCAAACTCCCTCTATGATCAAAACTTCCATCGAAGTCATTCGAAGCTGAGCGACCGCGTTCAGAGGTTGTTTTTATCGCCAATAAGAATTTGTTCTTTCCGAGATCTCGGGATGGAACTTCTTAAATTCTTATGTGGAAAAAAACTATGAAATGAGGATTCATCATGTCTACAGGTAGAAGCAATGAAGATTTAAAAGAGATCACCCTACTCGGAAATCAAGGAACGAAGTATGTGTTCAACTATGATCCGACACTGTTAGAGGCATTCGATAACAAACATCCGAACAGGGATTATTTCGTAAAATTCAATTTCCCTGAATTCACGAGCTTGTGTCCCGTCACTGGACAGCCGGATTTCGCCACCCTCTACATCTCCTATATTCCGAATATCAAAATGGTAGAGAGCAAGTCCCTCAAGCTGTATCTGTTCAGCTTCCGTAACCACGGCGATTTCCACGAGGACTGCGTGAACATTATCATGGATGATTTGATCAAGCTCATGGAGCCCCGCTACATTGAAGTTTGGGGGAAATTCACACCGCGCGGCGGCATTTCGATCGATCCTTATTGCAATTGGGGTCAGCCTGGCACGAAATTTGAAGCGATGGCTGAGCACCGGTTGATGAATCACGATATGTACCCAGAAAAAATCGATAATCGCTAATTTTGCTGCAGAGGTAAGGTAATCGTCACTGTCGTGCCCACACCTTCTTCGCTCTCATAAATAATTGTTCCGTTCATCGTTTCGATGATTCGGATAGTAACAGCTGTCCCAAGTCCCGTCCCCACATCCTTCGTGGAGTAGAACAGGTGGCCGATGCGGGATAGCTGCTCTTTGCTCATTCCTTTACCGTTATCGCAAATTCTGATTTGCACCTCGCCTGCTAACCCCGTTAAACGAACCTTCACTTCGCCATTTGCCTGCGTAGCCTCAATCGCGTTTTTGATCACATTCACCAGTGCTTGCTGCAGCTGCCCCCTATCGGAATGAATATAGATGTGCTCATCGACATGACAGGAAAGCTCTACGCCATTTTTCATCGCCATTGGTGTTAGAAGAATCAAGATATTATTTAGCACGTCAGAAAAAGAAAAGGATTCCAGCTTCGTTAACTTAGGCTTGGAGAAATTTAAATAATCACTAATAATCTTCTCTGCCCGCTCCAGCTCCTCCATGGCAATGGTCAGGTACTGTTGATTTTTGCCTAGTTCACTCGGACGCATGAGTTGTAGAAAGCCTTTCACAACAGTAAGCGGATTACGAACCTCGTGGGCGATAGAAGCAGCAAGCTCACCTAAGGTTTTCATTTTCTCGGCTTTCTGAATTTCCACTTTCATTTTGGCATGTTCTTCGTTCAGTTCCAGCAGCATCGCTGAGAACCAGGTTCCCAAAATAGTGAGGATTCCGAACGCAAAGATGGCGGGAATCATTCTATAATCCAAGGGTTCGCCGGAAAACAGCGAGTAGGATATTAATATCGTGAGCATGACAAACAAAGGACCAAGGGCAACCAATATAGTGGCCTTAATCCGCGAGTTCCCAGTCAAAGCGTTGACTTTGAAAGAAGCAAGAAAAGGAATCAGAAACGCAAGGGTCATGCTGATATATCCGAACAATAGCGCATCACCACCAAGATAGGTACGCGTCATAATAATCATCACATAGTTAATAAAGCCTGCCTTCCGGCCCATATACACAGTTGCTATGACTGTAGGAACGTAGCGCAAATCCCAGAATAAATTCAGATCCTCATAAGAAAACAACAGACAAAGAGAGGAGGCAGCTCCATACAACAGACCCATCACAATGGGAGATTTCGCATAACTCCACCGTTCGCCAAAAACGCTCTGCAATAAAACAGGAGCGAGGACAATCAGGATGTTCACAAATAATTTTTCTAGTAACATAGCTCCTCCTAGCTCCTCCTACACCTACGGCCTTTCAAATTCTCACTTCTTGTAACTTCTGCAAGTGCTAGGATATTCCCTTTTTTGACCATTGGATTTTTCTGGATAACTTCCATAAAATAAAAAAGCTATGACGGAAGCTCCTCTGTCGAAGCCTTCCAGTCATAGCTTATTTAGAAATGTGCTAATTTGTAAAAGTCAATTCTTGCAGCATCCGAAGCAGCAGCACAGCGCTCTGCGCCCGCGTAGCTTCCTTATCCGGGTCAAATGAAGACGAGCTTGTGCCTTCCATTAGCTTCAATTTCCCAAGGTGATCGATCGCTTCTTGCGACCATGGCTGAATCTGTTTTTGATCAACGTAGGAAGGTATTTCCCCTTGATCTTTCTGCTCGTTGTACCCCGCTGCCAGTAACGCGCGATTCATCATAACCGCCATTTCCTGACGGGTAATCCTTTGTTCCGGACGGAATGTCCCATCCTCGTAACCAGTAATAATGCCAGCTTTCACGGCGGCGTTTACTGCATCGTTATACCACTTTTGTTGGTTCAAATCTGTAAAAGGTGCATCATCTGATGTGGACTTGATGCCCAGAGTCCTTACGATCATTGCTGCTAGTTCTGCTCGGGTAACTGGTTGATCCGGGCCGAATTCGTCTTTGGAAATGCCTTGAACGAGCCATTTGTTAGCCATTTGCTCAATGCTGTCCTTCGCCCAGTGAGAGATCGCATCTCCAAACGAAAACTGGTTCTCGACTAGCATAAACGTGCCGTTGGCATGACCGTAAATGATAACTTCTCCGGCTTTGACGCTAAAAGGAACCGGTTCATAGCTGACATTGCCTTTGGCATCTTGAACAACCCTGACGGCAGCCAAGTTACGCTCAATAAACGTTCCATTGCCCACTTTCAGCGTATATGGCACATATTGATTGAAATCATTGATGTCCACTGAGTTGCCATCGCTCGAAATTGCCTTCATGGCGAAATCCATAGAAGCCACAACTTGTAGTCCAGCAGTTTGGGCTTGTGCCGACGCAGAATCATTGGTGGTGATAGCAACCTCAAGCGTCGCGAGCTGCGAAGCAACTAGCTGCTTTACAGGAAGCTTTAGGCCGCCTAATTGCGTATCAATGCTTACCGTTGGCACCCCAAGCAGCTTATCTAGCGCGGATCGAGTCAGGTTGACCTGCACCTGCTCCGTGCTGTTCGGTGTCTCCACCACAAGCGTGAGAGGTCCACTACCTTGTGCTTTAATAATTGCTTCAAGCGCCTGCGTATCTACCGAAGTTGTAACTAGCGTTTTGCCGTTTACTTCCGATACTTTGGTGCTTAGTTTATCGGAAGGTGGTGAAACCGTGCCCGTGCCTCCTGACGGTGGGCTGTAAGGAACGTTGTATTTGTCTTCCCTGTCATTCTCGTCCCGTGTTGTCAGAGATGGCCAAACTTCCGTTGCCGTTACTCCACCCGCTTTCAAATAATTAGTTCCTATATTATCCAAAATGTTTTTGGTAATAGAAATGTTCGTACCCTTCTGAAGCTGAATCCCATTCGTGTTTCCGGTGATGGTATTGCCTATGATCTGTACATTTTGAGGGTCACCGGCGCCAATATTGCCAGCATTTTGATCTCCGTTGTCGTGTTCCAGCAAAATTCCCCAGTAGCCGGAAGCTATGTTATTGCGAATAATGTTATTCACGATCCGTGTTCCTGGCCCGTTCAAAATATTAATCCCCACGCCATTAACAACAGTAGTCGTATTTTCAATGATGTTATGTTCAATCAACGTATCTGGTGTGCCCATTGTTACAACAATTCCTTCACGTGCATTGCGAATCACATTGTCATGAATGTAGTTATGAGGACCCGATTTACTATGATTGCTTGGCGCCGTCCCACCTGTATTACCGAGTCCTACACCGCCACCAGTAAGAATATCTTCAACCGTATTGCCGTAAACTTCATTCAAATATTCTAACTCACCATGGAGATCAATCGCATCTAGCTTTGTATTCTTATAGTGATTGTTTCGCAGCACGTTGTTGTGCGCTACGTTTTGAATAAGGGAACCATGGCGTAAATACGGCCCTTCAAAGGTGGAGTCTTCCACCACATTCCAGTACGTATCATTATCAAAACCGAGCCTATCGACCTTCGGCATCCCTTGAATGGAAGTGCCATATCCAGCACCGCCGCCGCCTAAATCAGTTGCATTTCGAAAAGTCGCATGACGAACAACGACATCATGGCTATTTTCAATCCGAATGGCCATACGTCGAAAACGCTCCACAGTAACATGATCAACGGTCACATTGTAGGAAGGATCTTCACCGTAATTGGCGATAGCAATCATGCTGTCAGGCCCTCCGGCGGCCGGATTATTGATAACATGGTCTAATGAAAAAGCACGATTCCACGTTGAAGTCACTGTCAGATTTGAAACCAAAATATCATGTTGACTCGATGATTTCAGCACAGAACTATTTTTAACATCATCAATGCTTGATTTCAAAATCGTTTGCGACTCGCTCCCGCCCCGCAGGTTGACGCCTGAT
>NZ_JBFTQB010000122.1:0-10044 GCF_056398785.1 Paenibacillus sp. 01T422
CTGGAATGGATGTACATTTTACATGATTATGGACTTTAACGTGGAAATAGCCAGGGAAACATGTAGTTTTTACATCAAATCGTAATCGTATGTATTCGAAAGTTTGTGAAAGAGGGAAGGGATGACTTAGTAGGAATATTCAGCTAAGGGAGTGCATGGAGCAGCCCCCTAGCCGATTGTGGGGAATTGAGGTCAAGGTCAAGGAATATGCCCTTTTAAGGTTTCAACGAGTTCATTTTGGATATTCGCTTCACTATGCTGCCATATAATTTCGAAAAGCACACCTAGCCCGGGCAATACCCGTTCTTCCCCGCCAATGGAATCTTCAATAATTTCCTGAAGTTCGTCATTGGATTTATTTTGGACTCTCTGGACGATGGCCTGTCTTAATGTAATATTCATTCGTTCGTGGACCTCGCTTCCATTTCGTTATCGATACTAATATGCGCAAGTTGATGGCGGTTCATCCTTCACATTCGCCTCTTTCCGTGCACAGTGAGTTTACAGATCACAAGTATGATATACTTTAGAATAACATTGGGAATTTGGAGGAAACACCAACCTATGAGAAAACAATTTGCCATTATAGGAATGGGAAGATTCGGGTCCAGCATTGCCAGGACGTTGTCACAGTTAGGTTTTGAGGTCATGGCCATCGATTTTCGGGAAGAGACTGTGCAAGAGATCTCATCGATCGTCACGCACGCTGTGCAGGCGGATTCAACGGATGAAGAAGCGCTGCGAGCGCTTGGTATTCGCAATTTTGACGTTGTCGTGGTTGCCATTGGAGAGGACATTCAAGCGAGTATTTTGACCACATTAATTCTCAAAGAAATGGGTATACCTACGGTAGTTGTGAAAGCTGTGAATGACTTGCATGGCAAAGTGCTTAAGAAAATTGGCGCAGACAAGGTGGTTTATCCGGAGAGGGATATGGGGCAGCGCGTGGCGCACCACTTGATTTCGTCCAATATTGTTGATTACATAGAGYTGTCCTCGGACTATAGCATCGTGGAGATTCAAGCCTCTCGAAATATGATAGGCAAAAATCTAATCGAGCTTGATATTAGGGCTAAATACGGCTGTAATGTCATCGCGATTAAGCACAATGACAAGCTGATTATTCCGCCAAGCGCGGAGGAAACACTCCGTTCTGATGATATTTTGGTTGTCGTTGGTAAAAATTCGAATCTTCGAACTTTTGAAGTGACTTTTGCAGAGTAGGTAGAAGAAATGACACATACGGAAATTATGTCTGTTCAAAACGCCCGCGTGAAAGAGTGGGCACAGTTGTTGGAACGTAAGGGTAGAGATAAGCAAGGGAAATATATCATCGAGGGCCATCATCTTGTGGAAGAAGCTCTGCGTGCGGGGGCCTCGGTCGAAACTGTTATTTTTAGCCTGGATAAAGGCTTGCCTGACGGCCTTGCTGGGCTGGCACTGCCAGGCGCAGTTGAATGGGTCGGCGTTAGCCAAGCCGTTCTGGAGAAATGCACGGACACGCAGACTCCGCAGGGCGTGCTGGCCATTGTTGCTCGGCCGCAGCTAGGCATGGACGAGCTGCTCGCTGGCGAGCATGACCTTGTGGTGGTCTTGGACGGAGTCCAAGACCCGGGCAACCTCGGCACCATCATCCGGAGCGCGGATGCTGTTGGTGCCAAAGCGGTTGTGCTCGGCCGCGGCACGGTCGATCTGTACAATCCCAAGACGATCCGCTCGACGATGGGATCGATGTATCATCTGCCGATTGTGGAGGCAGATCTGGGGCTTTTGCTGCCGCGAGCGCGTGAGCGCGGCGTGCGGCTCGTGACCACGAGCCTGCAGGCGCAGAGCTCGTGCTACGACACGGACCTGCGGCAGCCGACGTGGCTGATTCTTGGCAACGAGGGCCGGGGCGTGTCGCCGGAGGTTGCTGCGCTGTCGGATGTGCAGGTCATCATCCCGATGCAGGGGAAGGCGGAGTCGCTGAATGTGGCGATGGCGGCTACGGTGCTGCTGTTTGAGGCTTCGCGGCAGCGGCTGATGTAGCCTATTATACAGCACAGAACGCCTCAAGAACGCTACCCGTTCTTGAGGCGTTCTGCGCTCTGATTACCGTGTGAAGAACGGTAGGCGTTCGTGAGTTGTTATTCAGTTTGTCACCGGGCGAGAATTCTCTTTGACTCCTGTCGGTGATGACAAAACAAGCCCTAAGAACTTCTCAAGGGCTTGTTTTTTTATTCTCTGAAACTGAAGAATTCGATTACGTGAACTTATCGCCAGTGCTCTTCCTATTACGGCAGCTTTGCCAATTGATTATCTTGGACATCGATTAACGCCAACTTATAATTGATCTTTTCCAGTGTTTTCATTAAGAGTGTTACTTGTTCCTCCACTTTGCTTTTTTGGTGTACCAGCAACTTTTTCCTTTCTTTCAATGTACTATCCCCACACTTATAAAACTCTACATATTGTTTTATTTCTGCAAGTGGTAAACCTGTTGAACGTAGGGCTTGTACCGTCTCAATACAATCGATGTAATGTTCACTAAAGATGCGGACCCCCATTGCATTTCGCTCAGCAATTGGCAGCACGCCTTCTTTCTCATAGAAGCGAAGTGTATATGGAGTAATACCCATTTTTTCAGAAATTTCCTTCATAGAAAGACCCATAAGATATCACTCACCGCCATTTTCTATTAGAGTTACTCTAGCCTATCTTATAATCAGAACTTAAATCGAGTCAAATAAATTTCTTTACCAATAAGGCGTAGATAAATGGAATTGACTTAGAGCCACTTCAACCTAGTAAGCTAAGATAGAAACAACAAAAAATGATTGAAGGAAATAGTTCTATGACAAAAACTGTATTGATTACGGGGGTTCGACCGGATTAGGAAATACTATAGCAAGGAAGTTTACAAAACCCACCAGTATAGAGGCTGCTATTGCGGCAGGGATTACCAAGTTTGGCTAGATAGTCGCCGTAGTGAACAATCATGTCCGCATCTGATGGTTGCATCATAGAGAATAAAATAAAGCCGAAAATTATAGAAACACGCTGCGAAAATGATGAATGAACGAAAGAGGATAATCATGAAAAAATATGAAAATCAAATTCCGACCGATATGAGAATGGGTTTATCGACAATTTTCAGTTTACTAAGGGATACGCTATTAACAAGAGGGAAACTAAAGCCTGCAACTATTATTGATGTAGAGACATTTCGGTTAGCTGACGCAATTACTGTTCCGGAGGCTGCACGTGTAACGTGGTTTGGCCATTCGGCTTTTCTACTTGAAATAGAGGGTAAAAGACTTCTTTTTGATCCAATGCTAGGCACTCGAGTTCCTTGGGTTGGTGAGAAACGATACAGCAAGAACCTGCCTCTCCAGCCAGAGGATTTTCCCGTGATGGATGCGATTATTTTATCGCATGACCACTATGATCATTTGGACTATTCTTCAATTCGTAAACTAAGGGACAAAGCCCGTCGATTTATCGTGCCATTAGGAGTAGGCCGGCATTTGATCAAATGGGGAGTCAATCCAGAAAAAATTTCCGAGCACCAATGGTATGAAGAGCTAGTGATCGATAATCTTACGTTGGCTTGTATGCCGGCAAGGCATTTTTCCGGAAGAGGGCTATTTAACCGTAATTCTACACTGTGGTGTTCATGGGTGATCGCTGGACGTGAGACGAGGGTTTACTTCAGCGGAGATAGCGGCTATGGTCCTCACTTTAAGGAAATCGGTGATACCTATGGACCATTTGACTTGACAATGATGGAGTGTGGGCAATACGACGAGCGGTTTTTGATTCATATGAAGCCTGAGGAAACGGTGCAAGCTCATCTTGATCTTAGAGGTCAGCTCTTGATTCCCATTCATTGGGGAGCGTTCACGCTAGCCTTTCACTTATGGACCGATCCCATAGAACGGGTCACAAAAGCGGCATCAATACAAAAGGTAAAGATCGCAACTCCAAAAATTGGCGAAACTGTTGTGATAGCTGCTAAGGAAATTCCAACTGACGCTTGGTGGGAAAAATAGATCATGGTATGGAGGGGAACTACTTTTGAATTATCTTCGCATCAGCTTTACTCAGCATTTTTTCACACTCAGGATTCTCTAGTACTGTTTTATTATAGTTTATACAAGTGGGTACAGTTCTCGGCCTCTATTAGTCATCTAATTCGCGTGGCTCTAACTTTTCATTGTGACTTAACAGATTACTTCGAACGAAGCTGTTCATTAAGATATTGAAAATCATAGGAAATTGGAAATACGTAATCATTCGTCGAAAGAGGTACATTTGTGAAAATTAGTATTGGCAAAAAAATAATAAGTGGTTTCTTAGTTATGGCTTTCCTTTTAGGAGTTGTAAGTGTAATATCCCTCTACAATCTAATGAAGATTGATAAAGCCTATACAGATTTGATAAATAGACGGGAAATTATTCTTTCTAAATCGAAAGACATAAGAGGAAACACGTTACAGCAGATGAGCAGTATACGTGATTATCTGCTAACCCAAAACCAGGAAGGACTCGATAGGTATAATCAGGCGAATAAGCAACTCATAGAACTAATTCATTTAACATTGAATTTGGTAAGACGCGATGAAGATAAAAATGATTTAAAGCAATTAATTGAACTTGAGCTACAATTTAACCAAGGCACCAATCAAATCATTTCCCTAATGAAGACCAGCAAAGAAGCCGCAATACGATTGTCAGATTCTGAGGTTATTCCGATAGGGCGTGAAATGGAGACGCTGGCTAGCAGAATTGCCGAAGGTCAACAGAAGTTAGTTGATGAAGGAAGCATGGAAAACTCGTTGATGGTTGACTCCATCCAGAGAACGGTCCTCATTCTAAGTGTGATTGCACTTATTGGTGCTATTCTAATCGCTTACTTTATAGCCCGACTCATCTCCAAACCAATTGTACGCTTAGCGAATGCTTCAAAATTAATTGCTTCAAGGGACCTGACTGTAGAACATATTAATGTGAGAACACAGGATGAGGTCGGCGAATTAGCGGATTCCTTTAACCAAATGGTTATAAATCTTCGTACTTTAATATTTCAAGTTAGCACAAGTGTCGAACAAGTAGCAGCATCCTCAGAAGAATTAACAGCAAGTACAGCACAGACGAATCATGCCACAGAACAGATTTGCTCTGCCATTCAACAAATTGCACAAGGGACAGAAAGACAAGTACAAAGCGTGATGGAAAGTGTGCAAGAGATTAACCAAATGTCAGCAGGAGCGCGTCAAATCGCCATTAACATCCAAAGTTTCGCCTCTTCTGTTTCTAAAGCTGAGGTTAAGTCAAAAGAGGGTAATCTAGAGATCCAGAAAGTTGTAAAACAGATGAATTTTATTCATCAAACCATTGAGAGCTTATCAAGTGTAATTACAGGGTTGATGTCAAGGTCTCAAGATATTGGTGAAATTGTGAAAATGATTAGCGGTATTGCGTCTCAAACTAACTTACTGGCTTTGAATGCTTCTATTGAAGCAGCACGTGCAGGAGAACAAGGAAAAGGATTTGCGGTAGTAGCAAGTGAAATTCGTACATTAGCCGACCAATCCGCAAAATCGTCGCAGCAAATTGCTATATTAATTTCAAACATTCAGCAAGAAACTAATCTAGCTGCACAATCTATGGAAGATGGAACCAAAGAAGTGGTTGAAGGGATTCGCGTGGTAAAAATGGCAGGAAATTCATTTGTGCAGATTCAAGAATCGGTACAAAATATTGCTATTCAAACTCAAGACGTTGCGATTGCCGCTCATCAGATATATGACAAGATGGAGTACGTCAGTAGTTCAATAAATGCTATTTCACAAATTGTTGAGGAGTCTTCCTCAGGCATACAACATATATCTACTTCCACGGAAGAACAATTGGCATCAATAGAGGAGATATTCTTTTCTTCTTCTTCTCTGTCTAAAATGACAGAAGCACTACAGCAGCAAATTGGCATGTTCAAGATATAAATTAAAATTATTTAGGTAGGTGCTTTTGATTAGAGTTACTCTAGCACATCTTACATTTAAAACTTAGATTGAGTCCAAAACAATCCTTTACCAATAAGGAGTAGATATCTGGAATTGACTTAGAGGCACTTTAACCCTGTAAGCTAAGATAGAAACAACAAAAAGTTATTCGGAGGAGATAGTTCTATGACAAAAACGGTATTGATTACGGGGTGTTCGACGGGATTAGGAAATACTGCAGCAAGGAAGTTTGCTAATGAGGGATGGAACGTGGTTGCGACGATGCGCAAACCGGAGATGAGCTTGGCAGTGGAAAATCCCGAACGGATTTTTGTAACGGCGCTGGATACTACTAATCCTGACAGCATAGAGGCCGCGATTGCGGCAGGGATCGCCAGGTTTGGCCAGATAGACGCAGTGGTGAACAATGCAGGAGTTAGCGTCATCTCGGTGTTTGAAACAACACCTATGGATGCTATCCGCGGGGTTTTCGAGACCAATGTCTTCGGTACGATGAACGTCATTCAGGCGATTACACCTTATTTTCGTGGGCAAGGCGGCGGAACCATTGTAAATATTACTTCAAACATAGGCTTTACATCATTCCCGCTTTTTTCGATCTATGCAGCGTCAAAGCATGCAGTCGAAGGACTGTCGGAATCACTAGCCTACGAGCTTGAATCGCAAAATATCTCACTCAAACTAGTGGAGCCAGGTTCCATGCTAACGACAAACTTCGGGTCTAACACCATGTCCGCATCCCAAGATGCGTCCGTTCCAGAATCGTACAAGCCTTATTTTGATCACATGATGCAATGCATGATGAGCTTTCCATTGGGTAATGCAGATGTGAACCAGGTTGCAGATCAGATTTACGCTGCTGCCAACGATGAGTCTGACCAACTACGTTATCTTGCAGGTCCAGATGCAGAAGAAACTGCCAGACTGAGATGGACTACGTCGGAAGAAACGTACATGACTACTTTGCGGGAACTGTTGGGGCAAACAGCGTGGAACAATATGCAAAGAAAATAAGGGTATAAATAACCAAAATCAGCATTTGTCCTTAAAGTGACGAGCGCGATAAATGCCTCAGTGATGTACCACGTACAGTTTCTGAGGCTTTGTTGCTCATTATGAAACACTCGCGTTGTGAAACTACTAACGAAGGATGGTTGGATTATGGAGATAAAATTAAACCCGGAAATGAAAGAAATGTTTTCTTTTCTACCAGAAGTCATTTATACCCAAGAGAATCTAGGTGCCAAAAGGAACGAGATGAATGAGATGTTTGCTGGTATAGCTGCATCGATGCCCGTTAACGATGCAGTTTTAACATCAGAGAAACATGTTCCAGGAGCAGAAGGAGAGCCAGATGTTCGGATTAAAATCTATGAACCAAGAGTGAAGGATGAAACCCTTCCAGGTGTTCTATATATTCATGGTGGTGGCTATATCCTTGGATCTGCTGATATGATGGACCCTACCTTGCAACAACTAGTATCTGAACTCAATTGCGTCATCGTTTCCGTGGATTATCGACTTGCTCCAGAACATCCTTATCCAGCTGCACTCGATGATTGCTATGCTGCACTCGAATGGTTCTCTAAAAATGCTGAAGAGCTTGGGGTTGATTCGTCTAGAATCGCAGTAGTTGGTCCCAGTGCCGGAGGTGGATTAACGGCTGCTGTCTCCCTTTTGGCAAGAGATCGCAAGGGGCCTTCTATACGATTCCAAATGCCTCTCTATCCAATGATTGATGATCAGATCATTACTAAGTCCAGCAATGAAATAACAGATCGAAGAGTATGGAATAAAGAAAAAACCCAATTTGGATGGAGCATGTATTTAGGGGGAATAGATGAAGTATCCCAATATGCTGCTCCAGCACGAGCAACCGATTTGTCAGGACTTCCCCCCACATACACATGTGTCGGTGACTTAGATCCATTTCGTGATGAAACAATCGATTATGTATTAAGGCTAACACAGGCGGGTGTGCCAACAGAGTTTCATTTATACCCCGGATGTTTTCACGGCTTCGAAGAGTACTTGCCTACTGCTGAAATCAGCCAGAGAATTATAACCGGATATAAAACGGCTTTAAAGCGTGCCTTACACAAATGATCAATGAAAAGATCAGACATCGTAATCCGCGATATCCATCTATCCCATGCTCCCAGTGCTTCTAAGATCTGAGGCTCCACGATGTAGTGCATCAAGTAAAAGTGATGTAATAACACCTTGTTCATATTATACAAAGTGAATTACAACTCACAACTGTCACTCAGTTGCCTAGTTCGCAAATGGCCAGCAAGCAAATAATAAACAATGAGGCACTCTCAGTATTTTTGAGGGAGCCTTTTTTATTCGAATTAAGAACGTACGAAAGGCGTTTGCTCCAACAATTTTTGTATGAACATATGAATAGCCATTGACGAAGAAATATCTTTATTTTGAATAAACCAGAAATCACGTTMTGCTAGTTTGGGGTTGAGAGGGATTGCCGTAATCTCTCCAGCTTCTAACTCTTTGCGAACAATCCAGCGTGACAGAATGGAAATTCCCAAGCCAGCAGCAACGGCTTCTTTAACTCCTTGGCTGCTAGTAAATACATACGAACGTTTAATGCGCAAGCCGTTCGTATGGATGAACTTATCGCTGTAAGACCGAGTACCGGAGCCATGTTCCCTGAGAACCCAGGTGCAATCATGGAGCATATCCGGCTTCACGGTCTTTTTGGCACATAATGGATGATTCGGAGATATAATGAGAAGCATTTCATCTTTCATATAAGTTGTAATTTGAATCCCGTTCTGTGAGACTTCTCCCTCAACTAAACCAAGATCAAGTTTGTTGGCTTTCAGCGCTAAGGCAATCTCCTCAGTATTTGCAATAGTCAAAGACATATCGACCTCTGGAAACTGATTAGCAAAATCCGCAAGCAGCCGCGGCAAAATATATTCACCAATCGTAAAACTAGCTCCAATTTGAATAGATCCTGTTACTTTCTGATTTAGTAAATGGATGTCTTGTTTTCCTTGTTCGTAAAGGGAAAGAATTTGCTTGGCTTGCCGATATAGAATCTCTCCTGCATCTGTAAGAACAACATGTTTTGGTGAACGATGCATAAGTTTGGCATTGAATTCGTTTTCTAGGTTTCGAATTTGTAATGAAACGGCTGGCTGGGACAAGTTTAACAATTCTCCTGCTCTAGAGAAGTTATTTTGCTCTGCTACCGTAACAAACACCCGAAGTGCATCAACAATCATTTCCATACCCCCTAGCTATATTGTACAAATTCTTTGGAGAGGGTACAACTTAATCATAAGTTTTTCTCATGATAAAGATTGATTATTGGTATTTCACTTATTATTCGAATGGCCGTATAGTGAAGGAGATAAAAGACAACGAGGTTTAACTTGAAGGAGAGGGTGGGGATTATGGAGATCTTATATGCCTTACCAATGAAGCAAAAGCGGCAAGAATTCATGCAAGGAATTAGCATAACTTTCGTTCTTGCAGTCGTTGCGAAGTACTTAGCGGGCTTTCCGTTTCTCAGTATTATGGGCCAACTTGTGATAGCGATACTGCTTGGTATGCTTTACAGGGGTATTATCGGGGTCCCACAGCAAGCAATGAAAGGGATCTCTTTCTCAAGCAAAACACTTTTACGCTACGGCATTATCTTGTTGGGGATGAGATTGAACTTGGTCGATATCGTTCACGCTGGTCCTAAAGTCTTGGCAATTGCAATCATCAATATCGTTTTTACGATTTGTGCGGTTTATGGTATAGCAAAGTTATTTAAGGTAGAGAACCGCTTAGGCCTATTAACAGCCTGTGGTACCGCTATTTGCGGAGCAGCTGCAGTTGTTGCGATATCTCCTCAAATTAAGGCGAATGACGATGAGACAGCTATTGGAGCCGCGACTGTCGCTATTTTGGGTACTATTTTCACACTTGTCTACACGATCCTATATCCGGTACTAGGCTTAACGGCAAAAGGTTATGGTATCTTCTCTGGGGCAACCCTTCACGAAATTGCGCATGTCATAGC
>NZ_JBFTQB010000123.1:0-10037 GCF_056398785.1 Paenibacillus sp. 01T422
GGCCGCGGGCTTGTCTGCACTCCGATTACGGAAGAGCGGGCTCAAGAGCTTGACTTGCCGCCGATGGTCGCTAGAAACACGGATTATCATGGTACAGCTTTTACGGTCTCTGTAGACCATGTAGAGACAAGTACGGGGATTTCCGCACATGAGCGTTCAAGAACGGTTATGGGTTTGATCAATCCGGATACAAAACCGCAGGATTTCCGTAGACCAGGTCATATTTTCCCGCTGATCGCCAAAAAAGGCGGCGTGCTCCGCAGAGCTGGACATACAGAAGCAGCGGTTGATTTGGCTGTTTTATGCGGCTCCTATCCTGCCGCGGTCATCTGCGAAGTCATCAAGGAAGACGGGACGATGGCTCGGGTTCCAGATCTTATGGAAATCGCCAAGAAACATGATTTGCATATCATTACAATCCAAGATTTGATCCACTACCGCAATAAACAGGAAAAACTGGTTGAGCGTGAGGTCGAAATTAAGCTTCCTACGGATTTCGGCATGTTTAAAGCGATCGCCTATACGAATCAATTGGATAACAAAGAGCATGTTGCCCTTGTCAAAGGAACAATTGACCCTTCCAAACCAACATTGGTACGTGTGCATTCCGAGTGTTTGACTGGCGATGTTTTCCATTCTCACCGCTGTGATTGCGGGCCTCAGCTCGATGCTGCATTAAAACAGATTGATGAAGAGGGCAATGGTGTATTATTATATATGCGACAGGAAGGTCGCGGTATCGGTCTAATCAACAAATTAAAAGCTTATGCACTGCAAGAGCAGGGATTAGACACTGTAGAAGCGAATATTAAGCTTGGATTCGCTCCAGATCTTCGTGATTATGGCATTGGCGCGCAGATCCTGAAAGATCTTGGCATTACGCAGCTGCGCTTGTTGACGAACAACCCCCGCAAAATCAAGGGGCTGGAAGGCTACGGTCTTGAAGTCGTTGAACGCGTTCCAATTCAAATGGATAGCAAAGCGGACAACGTGAACTATTTGCGAACGAAAAAACAAAAGCTTGGCCACATGCTAAGTTTTCATGATTCCGGCAGCGGGATCTGAACCTGACATATCAAATAACGGTTTTTATATAGAAAAGGAGAATATAATCATGGCTACAATTTATGAAGGACATTTAATATCGCAGAATTTGAAATATGGGATCGTTGTAGGTCGTTTCAATGAATTTATTACTTCCAAATTGCTTGGCGGCGCGCAAGATGCTTTGAAACGACATGGCGTATTGGATAGTGAAGTTGATATTGCTTGGGTACCAGGTGCGTTCGAACTTCCGCTTATTGCTCAAAAAATGGCAGAGAGCGGGAAATACGATGCGGTTATTACCCTAGGCGCCGTTATTCGTGGTTCAACGCCTCACTTTGATTATGTGTGCAGCGAAGTTGCAAAAGGTGTATCTGCAATTAACCTGAAAACAGGCGTTCCAACGATTTTCGGTGTTTTAACGACAGATTCAATCGAGCAAGCTGTTGAACGCGCGGGAACGAAAGCCGGCAACAAAGGTTGGGAAGCGGCAGTAACAGCCATTGAGATGGCCAACTTGACGAAGCAATTCACTTCCTAATGCTTTCTTATTATCATCTCGAATCGCTGCTTCCCAGGCTGCTCGCTTTCCTGATTGCTATGACGCTCCATGATGCTACACATGCAGGAGTTGCTTGGCTGCTTGGTGATCGGACAGCCCGGGACAGCAAACGATTATCGCTTAACCCCGTGGTACATTTAGATGCCTTGGGGTTGGCGATGATTATTTTTGGTCCTTATGGCTGGTCGAAGAAAATGCCAGTTGAGGCACTGCAGTTTAAAAAACCAAAACTTTATCATACAATTGTATATGCAGCAGGTCCTTTTATTAATTTGCTGCTCGCTTTGTTCTTCTGGTGGCTCTATTTCTTTCTTCCATCTTTTATTGGAGGGGCATCCGAGTCGATCGTTGTGGAACAATGGCGAGTCTATTTGCAGTACGGCGTCATTGTCAATCTCATGATTTCATTCATACATATGTTACCGCTTTATCCGCTAGATGGTTGGTATATACTGAAAGGCCTAATTCCACCGAAAAATCAAAGATGGATGGATCGCAATCAGCGATATGCACTTATTCTTGTTATCGTTTTGATGATTACACCTACTGGCCAATGGGCATTGGAACATATATATCCGTTTGCCGCGCAATTTGTTATGAATATATTTTCACTATGACAAGGGGGAGATTACATGAAAGTTACCTATAAGTTAGAAGCTTTTGAAGGCCCCCTTGATCTTTTGCTTCACCTTATTGATAAAGATGAACTTGATATTTATAATATTCCAATCAAAGAAATTACAGATCAGTACTTGGCTTATGTACAGGCCATGCAAGAGCTGGAGTTGGAGATTACAAGCGAGTTTCTTGTTATGGCCGCTACACTTCTCTCTATCAAAAGCAAAATGCTGCTGCCTAAGCCGCCTGTAATTGAATTTGATGAATATTTTGACGATATGGACGAGTTAGATCCGCGTGCAGAGTTGGTCGCTAAACTTATTGAGTACAGAAAGTACAAGTCTATCGCTGATATGCTCAGAGACAAAGAAGTAGAGCGGAGCTTGGTGTATACGCGTGAGCCTGAAGACTTGACGCCATTCCTGCCTCATGTGCAGGAGAACCCTGTTGAAGGGCTTGACGTTGCTGATTTGCTATTCGCCTTCCAGCGGACACTTCGCAAGCTTGCTAACCGCAATATTGTTACTAGAATTCGAAGAGATGAGATTTCCGTCAAAGAACGGATTAGAGAGGTTATGGATTTGCTAAAAGTGAAAGGCGGCAAGCTGCTTTTCTCGAAGTTATTCGATTACGAAATGACTCGGGAAGAGATCGTTGTCACATTTTTGGCCATTCTTGAATTGATGAAAATGAAAAAAGTCGTATGCTATCAATATCAATTATTTGAAGATATCGTTATACAAGCAAAAGAGGAGGTTTCCGACATTGACACTCAGTTTTCCACAGATGAAATCAATTATTGAGGGACTCCTTTTCGCCTCTGGTGACGAGGGATTGGATGCCAAGCAGATAGCTGAGGTCATGGAGCTTGATTTGTACATCGTTCGTGATTTGCTCAAGGACATGCGAACGGAATTTAAACGCAAGGGAAGAGGAGTCCAGATCGTCRAGGTGGCTGGTGCATACCAGTTAACAACTTTGGCCGAACATGCTCCTTATTTTGAGCGTCTCGCTTATACACCGTCCCGTTCATCGTTATCGCAAGCTGCACTTGAGACCTTATCCATTGTTGCTTATAAACAGCCGATTACAAGAGTAGAAATTGAAGAAATACGCGGCGTGAAATGTGATCGCGCTTTGGCTACCTTGGTTGGAAAAGATCTAATATTGGAAGTTGGACGCGCAGATGCTGTAGGGAAACCGATCTTGTATGGTACGTCCAAACAATTTCTTGAGTATTTCGGGCTCAGTTCCATCCAAGAACTGCCGGATTCAGGCAGCTTCCAAGGGAACTTCGATCTGGAAGAAGAAACTCGCATGTTGTTTGATCGGATGGGTGGCGATCAGAAGCAGATTACCCTTGATGATGTTTCCGAGGAATCCGAGTAATGATAAATGCATTTCATTTCCTAAATTAGCTCATACTAACTCTACTTGCCAGAAGATATCTTCTAGCTGTGGAGTTTTTTTGTTAAGGGGGAGAATGGGGTTGTTGTGGGTAGGACTCGTACTTCTAGTCGTCATCCTTGCCATTATCATTGTGTTGCTCAGTTTCATTCGGGGAGAGTTTTACTTCTCTAGGGTGAAAGATAATGACACACTTTCTTTGGAGATGCGTGCTTTATTTGGCTTAATCCGTTATCGCTATGTCATCCCCATTATACAGTTCAAAGGATTCACGAAAGGGATCCTGGTCAAATCAGAAATCGTGAGTAAAACATACGCCAAACTGAAAGATGAGAGCAAGGATCATATAACGAAGGACAAAGTAATTCAATTTTATAAAGAGACGAAAGACATCCTAGTCCATACCCTAAGTCTGTATGATTGGACGAAGCAAACTTTAGCTAAAGTGGAATGCACGGAGCTCAAATGGATTACACGCGTAGGTGTTGGAGATGCCCCGGAAACTGCGATTACGACAGGGGCTATTTGGGGAATCAAATCATCGCTTCTAGGGTTTACCATGCGTTATGTTCAGGTGAGAGCAACGCCGCGGGTAGATGTGATACCGCAATTTAATGAGAAACATTTCTCAACGGAAGTACGGGTTGCAGCGCGGATCCGCGTCTGGCATATGGTTTTTGCAGGCGTCAGGTTGATAGTAAGGGCTGCTAAAGTAAAAGGCGGCATACGCAAGTGGATTCAAATAGCCCTCAAAGCAAAGTCAAGGCTTAAAACAGCTTCGTGATGTACATAACGATATTCCTCTAAGGGTACTCTAAAAAAGAACCAATATTGGTCTTAGACGCTTAAGCTTCCGATGCCAGTTTTTAATGGCGAAAAACGCTAAGGAGGAATATTATCATGTCAGAACACCCGATTCAAGGACTCATGAAAGTCGCCATGGAGAACATCAAAGAAATGGTTGACGTGAACACGATTGTCGGTGACCCCGTGGAAACCCCGGATGGCAGTGTCATTATGCCAATATCCAAAGTTGGTTTCGGATTTGCAGCGGGCGGCAGCGAGTTCATGACTGACTCCGAAATTGAGATTGACGGCGGCTCGATGGGCAAAAGTGATGCGCTGAATGCCAAGGTTTCCCTTCCATTCGGAGGAGGCAGCGGCGGCGGGGTGTCCATTACACCTATTGCCTTCCTCGTCGTTGGCAAAAATGGCGTTAAGGTTGTGCCACTCGACAATCAGACGCACATTCTGGAGCGCCTCATAGACTCTGCGCCGCAGGTTGTAGACCGTATTCAAAGTATGGTCAAGGGCTTCAGTACGAAGACAGGCGCAGTCGGAACAAACGGCGCCAATAACGTAACGAATATCGAGAATCAAAATTTCATCGTATAAGTGATTGGTTATCTTCTGGGCTGTCCTCTGTGACAGCTTTTTTTTGTCTCACAGCAAGTAACGAAGATACACATATACATGTGCAAACAGCAGCGAGACCAATGTAATTGGGACGCCTACTTTTAAAAACTCAAAATAACTAAAACCTTTTCCCTCTTTGGCCGCGAGGCCAGCCACGATGACATTCGCTGACGCACCAATTATGGTGCCATTTCCACCTAAACATGCTCCTAGGGCAAGCGACCACCATAAAGTGTTGATTGGCGCTGAATCTACAGCAAGACCAAGTCCGTCAGCCATATCCTTGATGAGGGGAATCATGGTAGCGACAAACGGAATGTTGTCAATGGTTGCCGAAGCCAGACCGGATCCCCAAAGAATGAGCAAGGAGGCGCTTTGAATATTGCCTTCTGTTACATCCAGCGCAAACATGGCTAGCTTTTTGATCAGTCCAACCTCTTGCAATCCCCCGACTAGGCTAAATAATCCTGCGAAGAAGAAAATCGTCACCCACTCAATCGAGGCCAAAGCTTTTTCGATATCGTGTTCTTTTAATCCGAAAAGCATAAGTAATACCGCACCTGCTATCGCAACAACAGCCGCTTCTACGTGGATGACCGCATGTAACATAAAGCCGATGAGGGTCAGCGCTAAGATAAAAAGGGATTTGATCATGAGTCGGCGATCTTGGATGACTTCTCGCTCATCCATTTCCATCAGTTTGGCTTGTAGTACTGGATTGGGATGCATCTGCTTCCGGTACATGAAATAAAGCATGACAAGTGAAACGATCATGATGATTAACGCAATCGGCCCAAGATTGAGAAGAAAGGCATTAAACGTTAAATGTGGATTCGCGGACCCAATCATGATGTTAGGAGGATCGCCGATTAACGTAGCAGTTCCTCCAACATTGGAAGCAATGATTTCAGCCATTAGAAAAGGGACAGGGTTTATTTCTAATATGCGCGTAATTGCGATGGTAACGGGGACAACAAGGAGAACTGTAGTTACGTTATCCAAGAGTGCAGAACCAACCGCTGTTAACGTAGATAGTACGAGTAAGATCCTCATAGGATCACCTTTGACAGCTTTGGCTGCGCGGATGGCTACAAACTGAAATACACCCGTCTGGTTTGTAATACCAACAAGGATCATCATCCCGATTAGCAAGGTGATGGTYTCCCATTCGATGTACTGCTCGAACACTTTGTGGACATCCAGAATACCCGCGAAAACCATGATCACAGCACCCAATAAAGCGATCACAGCACGATTGACTTTTTCCGAAATAATAAATGCGTAAGTGACTAAAAAAATAATTAAAGCAATCCAAGTTAGCATAGTTGACCTCCATCTTCTTCCATTTAGTTATGACACACGAAAGCAGTTGCTAAACCTTATTGCCAGGAGAACCCGAAAAATGGCAAAGAGGAGCCTGCAATGACAGGCTCCTCCGGTGATCTCGTTATTCAATTTGAACTCATTATACCGATGGATTCTCTTTTTGTAAATAACAGGACTTGGACATATCCCCATTTCAAAAGCATATACTTGTACAAAGTTTTTGTCTTTTCTATTTGGTAAGTAGGGGGATAACGATGAGTAAAAGAGTCAGGTTCATCATCTTGTGCAGCGCACTGATTAGTCTATTGCTCGCACCTTGGGCGCAAGTGGAAGCAGCACCTCCGGGCATTCGTACGAATGCGGTTGGCGCCTCGCTAATTGACGTGGAGTCTGGGCGCATCCTTTATAGCGAAAAAGGGGACACGCCTATGCGAATTGCCTCTTTGACCAAAATCATGACGGCCATTATCGCGATTGAACAAGGGAAGCTGAACGATACAGTGAAGGTTAGCAAAACGGCCTTCGGCAAAGAAGGCTCATCCATTTATCTGAAGCTTGGCGAAGAGATGAGACTACATGATATGCTGTATGGCTTAATGCTGAGATCAGGGAATGACGCTGCTACTGCTATTGCGGAAAATGTAGGCGGAAGCGTAGAAGGTTTCGTTTACCTGATGAATGAGAAAGCGCGCTCGCTAGGCATGGAACATTCGCATTTTACGAATCCTTCTGGGCTCGATGAAGGCGAAGGTCACCGTTCTAGTCCTAATGATATGGCTAAGCTAACCGCTTATGCGCTCAAGAATCCGGTGTTCAAGGAAATTGTCTCGACGAAGCTAAAAAAGGTGCCAAACCCGAATGAAGCTTGGGACTATTCGTGGTTGAACAAAAACAAGATGCTTTCCCTCTTCGAAGGAGCAGACGGTGTGAAAACAGGCTACACGAAGTTGGCCAAACGGTGCCTTGTTTCCTCGGCGACCAGGAACGGCCAACAGCTCGCTGTTGTCACCCTCAATGATGGCGATGATTGGGCCGATCATGCTAGGCTGCTGCAATACGGCTTTACTTATTACCCATTGCAGACGATCGTCAACAAAGGTGATGCAGTCGAAGGGACACCATGGGTAGCAGGTAGAACGTTTTCCTATCCGCTAGCGGAAGGCGAAGCTGCGCACTTGACGCGTCAAGTGAAGCTGGTCGATCCTGCGTCCACAGCGTATCGGTTGGCTGAGCGGGGGTCCTTGCAGTTTTCACTTCAACAGAATCTGATTCAAACAGTGCCGATATACGATAAAGCGAGTCCGCTATTACAAGCGCAGAGCCAGTCCGCGTTCTCTTTCCAAGAGAGCAAACCTTATCAAGAAACGCTGCTCTCACATTACAGTTTAATTTGCCGCATGTTAATTCAGGAGTTGTTTTCGATCTCTAGATCAGAATGGGCGGACTAGAGAGCTCACAAGGAGGCCATCGACATGGTGAATTGGATTTGGTTGTTCTTTATCGTCATCGGCTTCGTTGTTGCTGCTTTGAATGGGAATGTTGAAGCTGTTACACAAGCAGCTTTCGATGGTGCGAAAAGTGGTGTGACGGTCTGCTTCGGACTTATTAGCGTACTTGTATTCTGGATGGGCATGATGCGGATTGCCGAAGATGCCGGGCTTTTGAGCAAGCTTGCCAGATTGCTGCAGCCAGCAGTTCGTTTTCTGTTCCCGAGTGTTCCCAAAAACCATCCGGCTATCGGATATATCATGTCGAACATGAGCGCCAACATTCTTGGTTTGGGTAATGCGGCAACACCGATGGGGATAAAAGCCATGCAAGAGCTGCAAAAGCTGAATGCGGATAAAGACACAGCAAGTACCGCGATGTGCACGCTGCTTGCGTTGAATACTTCAAGCATTACCTTAATTCCAACAACGTTAATTGCCATACGAATGAATTACAATTCCGTCAATCCCGCAGAAATCGTGGGTACGACGCTGATTGCTACGATAATCTCGACGGCTGTTGCTATTTTTGTGGATCGATGGTATCGAAGGTCTCGCTCTCCCATCCCTCCGCTGAAAGGATGATTACGCATGTATGCCTTCGTTTCGCTCATCTCTGCATGGGCCATCCCCATCATGATCGTGTTCATCCCTTTATATGCGGCTTATCGCAAGGTGCCTGTCTATGAATCGTTCGTTGATGGCGCCAAAGAGGGCTTTGATACAGCCATCAAAATCATTCCGCATCTAGTCGGCATGATGGTAGCTATATCCGTGTTCCGCGCTTCGGGTGCGATGGATTTGTTAATTGGCTGGATGCGGCCGTTCTTTGAGAGTATTGGCGTTCCTACCGAGGTGTTGCCACTCGCGATTTTACGACCGATCACAGGAGCAGGTTCGCTTGCTTTTACGACCGATTTAATCGAGCAATTTGGCCCTGACTCCATGATTGGCCGTATCGCTTCTACTGTTCAAGGAAGCACAGATACAACTTTGTATGTGATTACGGTGTATTTCGGAGCGATTGGTATTCGTAAAGCTGGGTACGCCTTGAAGGTAGGGTTGATTTCGGATCTTGTCGGCTTCGTTGCGTCGATTGTCATCTGTTATTTAGTGTTTAGCTAAGCCGGCGCTCTTGTGATTTGCTGTCAACTCCGTTATCATTAGCTTGAGGTGAAAGCGGATAATGGAAAGACTGCAAAAGGTATTAGCCGAAGCGGGGGTCGCATCCCGCCGGAAATGTGAAGAAATCATCACTGCGGGACGTGTACAAGTGAACGGTGAAGTTGTCACGACGCTTGGCGTTAAGGTGAACCCGGCTGAGGATGAAATCAGAGTCGATGGACGAGCTATCGGCCAACAAAAGAAGATTTATGTGATTTTACATAAACCGAAGGGTGTCATTACAAGCGCGACGGACCCTGAGGGACGTAAAGTAGTTACAGACTTCTTGCCAGGCATAAGAGAACGCGTGTATCCAGTCGGTCGATTGGATTATGATACGGAAGGCTTGCTCATTTTGACTAATGACGGGGAATTTGCTCATCTACTCACGCATCCTAAGCATCATGTTCCGAAGACCTATCAAGCAACCGTCAAAGGGGTGCCGCACGGGACGTTATTAGACAAGCTAAAAACGGGCATACAATTAGAAGACGGAATGACAGCGCCGGCTGAGGTTGAATATGCGGATGTGAATTTAGAGAAGAATGAGTCCGTCATTCAGATAACGATCTACGAAGGAAGGAATCGACAAGTCAGACGGATGTTCGAGGCGATTTCCTTTCCAGTGATTCGATTGAAACGGATTAAATTCGGTCCAATCTTTCTTACAGGCCTGCCAAGAGCGAAGTATCGCCACTTGACGCCCAAAGAGGTTGAGGAGCTTAGGAACGAGGCTCTCAAGACACATAACGTTCAAAAAGGCCAATAAGAATTGGCCTTCTTTTCGTTATAATAAAGGTATTACCCTATGTGAAAAAACTAACATAGCTAAAGAAAAAGCGAAGGTGATTAATCGTGGGTGCAAGAAAGAAATGGGTACAGATCGGGATCTTTGCGGTCGTGCTTATTATTGGTGTGTTTACCATTATTACGAATTTGTCGGCTTCTGACAGTAAAAAATATCCCCAAGTTGGCGACAAAGCGACGAACTTCTCGTTAGTCGGCCTAGATGG